>NZ_RZPG01000020.1:0-135617 GCF_004022765.1 Mesorhizobium sp. M6A.T.Cr.TU.014.01.1.1 | reverse complement strand
AACCGGCGCCAACGTGGTCGGCAGCGCCTTGGATGGTCAGGTCCCGGGCGCGATGAACGTCACCTTGGTGCCCGACCCGCAGCCGGCCAAACCTGAGGTCAAGCCCGAGCAGCCTGCCGACCGGCCCGCCAGGGAAATGGCCGCGCAGCCCCCCGCGCCCTTGCCGCAGGTCGCCAAACAGCCCACCGCCGCCCCAGACATACTGATGGCCGACACCCCGCGCCTAGACGAACCGGGCGAGGCTCCGAAGATTGAAGCGCCGGCGGAGCCGGCTGCTCCTGCCGAAAGCACTGACGCGCCTCCTACCGATATCGGACAGCCGCCGATCCCGACCCCAAGGCCAAGCGCGACAGCAGGACTTGGCGGAGCGGGCGAAACGAACGAGGCCCGCGGCGCGGCGGATGGCGAGGAACGCGACGCGGTGACTTCCAGCACGGGCAAGAAGCAGGCATCGGCAGGCAATGCGATAGAGTCCCGCTACAGCGGTGAAGTTCAGAAGAAGCTTGCCCGCGCCAACCGTCGTGTTTCGAAATCGATACAAGCGAGCGCTCGCAACAATGCCAGGGTCGTATTCGTTGTCATGGCCGACGGCAGCATCAGCGACATACAGCTTGCCGAAAGCTCAGGTTCTCAGGAGCTTGATCAATTCGCTTTGACACTGGTGCGCAAGCAAGCGCCATTCCCTCCCATTCCAACCGAAACCGGCAAGTCAAGCTGGGTGTTTAAAGCGCGGATCGGCCCCTTCTAACAGCCTGCGCCTCAGCGTTTAGGCAATCCGCCAAGCATCATAATCCGCAATCCCGAAAGGAACCACCAATGTACATCGCCATGAACCGCTTCAAAGTCCAGAACGGCTCTGAGGACGCCTTCGAGGACGTCTGGAAGAACCGTGATTCGAGCCTATCGGAGATGAAAGGTTTCAAGGAATTTCATCTGCTGCGCGGTCCGGTCAACGAGGCCGAAGGTTACACGCTGTTCGCCTCGCACACCGTATGGGCGAGCCATGAGGATTTCGTCGCCTGGACCAAATCCGAGAATTTCCGCGCGGCGCACCGCAATACCGGCACCACCAAGGTGCACTATCTCGGCCATCCGCAGTTCGAAGGCTTTTCGGTCGTCGAGGGCGCGTGACATGGCCTTGCCCGCAGCCGACCCGGCGCGCAGCATTCCCGTGCTGCCCTCGCCCGACATCAAGGCGACGCGCGATTTCTACCGCGACCAGCTCGGTTTCGGCATCGTCGGGCCGGAGATGGACGACTATCTCATCATGCGCCGCAACGAGATGGAGATTCACTTCTGGAAGAGCGACGACCGCAAGCTGCCGGAAGTGTCGTCCTGCTACATCAGAGGCGGCGAGGTGCCGGCGCTGCATGCCGAATTTTCGGCGCGCGGCGTCGAGAAACTCAGCCCTTTCACCGTTCGCCCGTGGAACATGAAGGAATTCTATGTCTGGGACCCGCATGGCAATCTGCTGAGGTTCGGCTGCGCGCCCGAAGAAGTGTGAAGCTTCCGGGCCTGCCGGTTCTCAGGCCTTGCCGAACAATCGTCGCAGCGCCCAAACCAGGCGCTTGGCGAAGCGCTTGCGCAGCCGTCGCAAACGGCTTCGGCGACCAAGAAATGGCATCACACGCGGATCGTCGCCGAGGCTGCCAAACCGCTTGGCGTGCTGCGACAGGAATCCGGGCACAAAACCCCGGCCATTGGCGGCGGCGAGCTGCTCTGCATTGGCCACGACATAGTCGACGATATCATTCGCCATGACCATCTCATGCGCTCGGTATGCCGGCGATTGCTGCACATGGCCGCCGGCATAGGCGATGTTGGTGGATGCGTTGGCCCCGTGCAGGCGGTAGAGGCCAAGACATTCCGACAGGAGCAGGCTGCCGGCCGCCAGATGCGAACATGTCGCCGCGAGATAGTCGGTTCCTATCTTGGCCTTGAACGGGAACGCCAGAACCGGTTCCAGCGCGGCGCGCCGAAAGACCATCGACGATGTCGGCGCCCACATCCAGCCATAGGCGCTGGGTTTGAAATACGTGACCGGATGGTCCGAAGCATAGGCGATCTCCGGCGTCATCGCGCCGAGCTGTTTGCCGGGCGGGATGGCGATGCCGGGCCCGTCTAGGCTGGAACGCGGCTTTCGCAATTCAATGTAGGTGCCAGCCAGCAAGCTGCGGTCGCGGTCGACCAGAAAGACATCGGAACTGGACAGCGACGCCGGGCGCGTCGCATTCAAATGGGCCGCGAGGTGCGCCACGAGAAAATTCGGCAACCAGATATCGTCGGCATCGAGGAACGCCACGAACGGCACATCGCTTGCGGCAAAACCATCGCGGAAAGATTCAAGCTGGCCGCCATTTTGCGAACGCGCCAACAGGCTGAAGCGCGGGTCATCGATCGCTTCGAGTAGCCGGCGGATGTGATCGGCCGAGCCGTCGGTCGAAGCGTCGTCGACGATGACGCAGTGCCATTTCTGATAGGTCTGCGCCAGGACCGAGCGGATCGCATCCTCGATATAGTCGCGATAATTGTGACATGTGATGACCACGCCGACACGCGGAAGCTCAAACCGTGGTGGCTGCATCTGTTCGGCCTCGCCCCTGTCGAGTTGCCCACTTGTTAGTCGACGTGGCTTCTTGTCAACACGAGGCACTTTCGCGGCAAGCGGGCCTTGGGGGAATCTTACGCCGCGGCCAGCAGGCTGGCATTGCCGCCCGCAGCCGTGGTGTCGACGCAGACGGCGCGTTCATGCGCATAGGCCGCCGGGTTGAGCACTTCGCTGACCAGCGGCACGATCGGGCCGGCGCGGTCGGCGATCACCTTGCGCACGATACGCGCGGCCTCGGGCGTGCCGGAAAAGGCGACGACGTCGACACGCAATGAGCGAGCCTCGACCGGATCCGGCCGGCCGTCGATGGCCGCCAGCGGCAGGCCCTTGCCGGTCAGCGACGAAAGTGCCGCCGGCGCACCGGGCGCGACGGCCAGCACCGCGTTGCCGGCGGCGAGCGCCTGGATCGCCTGGGCAAGCAGCGTGTCGGCGTCCGGTCCCAGGCAGAGCACACGGCCGCGCGGCGACAGCGACAGCGTGTTGGCCTCGCCCGTCGGTCCGGGCAGGTCGACCTGGCCGAAATCGATGCCCGCGGCGGCACCGATGGCGGCAGCGCCCTTGCCGCGCAGATGCTTCCTCAGCACCGCCACCCGGTCCGCCCGCATCGACCAGCCGCCAAGCGCCGGGTCTGGCAGATTGTCGGCAAGTTCGGTCGCCGTCACTTTGCGGCCGTCAAGAATAGGCGCGCCCGCCTGCGGCCCCTTGCGGAACCGCCTGAGATAATGCGGCCCACCGGCCTTCGGTCCGGTGCCGGAAAGCCCTTCACCGCCGAACGGCTGCGAGCCGACCACGGCGCCGATCTGGTTGCGGTTGACGTAGATGTTGCCGGCATGGATGCCGTCGACGAAATGCTGGGCACGGCCTTCGATGCGGGTATGCAGGCCGAAGGTCAGGCCATAACCCTTGCGGTTGATCGCGGCGATCACCGCATCGATGTCGTCGGCGTCAAAGCTCGCGACATGCAGCACCGGCCCGAACACCTCACGCTCCATATCCTCGATGCCCTTGACCCGAAAGACATGCGGCGCCACGAAGCGGCCGTTCTTCGGCGCTTCGAGCTTGGCGATCAGCCGGCCCTGCAGACCCATTTTGGTGCAATAGTCGCGGATCGATTTTTGTGCCTCATCGTCGATGACCGGGCCGACATCGGTTGAAATCTGCCAGGGATCGCCGAGACTGAGCGCTTCCATCGCTCCCTTCAGCATCTCCAGCATCTTCTTCTCGACGTCCTTCTGCACATAGAGCACGCGCAGCGCCGAGCAGCGCTGGCCGGCACTCTGGAAGGCCGAGGCAAGGATGTCGCGCACCGCTTGTTCGGGAAGTGCGGTGGAATCGACGATCATCGCGTTCAACCCGCCGGTCTCGGCGATCAGCATCGCGTCGGGCGCGGCGGTCTCGGCCAACTGCTTTTCGATCAGCTTGGCGACCTCGGTCGAGCCGGTGAAGCAGACGCCGGCAATGCGCGGATCTGATGTCAGCGGGCCACCGACCGACGGACCATCGCCGGGCAGAAGCTGGATGACGTCTTCCGGGACGCCGGCCTCGCGCAGCAATTCGACGGCGCGGAACGCAATCAGCGGCGTCTGCTCGGCCGGCTTGGCGATCACCGAATTGCCGGTGACGAGTGCTGCCGCGATCTGGCCGGTGAAGATGGCGAGCGGAAAATTCCACGGCGAGATGCAGGCGATCACCCCGCGCGCTTCCGTGCCGGGTTCGGCGTTCGCAGCCTCGGCCGCGTAATAGCGCAGGAAATCGACCGCTTCGCGCACTTCGGCGACGCCGTCGGCCAGCGATTTGCCCGCTTCGCGGATAGCGAGCGCGAAGAACTCGACGGCATTGGCTTCGTAGAGATCGGCGGCGCGGTTGAGGATGGCGGCGCGCTCGGGAACGGCACGTCTTGCCCATGCCGGCTGCGCCTCCACGGCGATGCGCACGGCGGTCGCGACCTGCTTGGCGCTGGCCTCGCTGACCGTGCCGACCACCTCGTCGGGTTTTGCCGGATTGACCACCGGACGCTGCTTGCCGTAGCCGGCGGCCCGCGTGATCGGCTTGGCGTGCCAGCGGTCCGGGCCGGAAAACTCGGTCTTCGCCTGGTCGATCGCGGCCAGGGTCACCGGATCAGTGATGTCGAATCCCTTCGAATTGCGTCGGCTGGCACCAAAGATCGCCGATGGTCGCGCGATCGCCGGATTGGCGGCGGGACCCTGTTTCTCGACGGTTTCGAGCGGGTCGCGGGCAATATCCTCCGGCTCGACCTCCTCGTCGGTGAGCTGGTGGACGAAGGAGGAGTTGGCGCCGTTCTCCAGCAGCCGGCGGACCAGGTAGGCAAGCAGGTCGGAATGCGCGCCGACCGGCGCATAGATGCGGCATCGCGTGCCTTCAGCCCGCCGCACCGTCTCGTGCAGCGCTTCGCCCATGCCGTGCAGGCGCTGGAACTCGAAGGAGTCACGATCCCCGGCCATCGACAGGATGGCGGCGACGGTGTGGGCGTTGTGAGTGGCGAATTGCGGATAGATGCGGTCGGTCATCGACAAAAGCTTCTTCGCGCAGGCCAAGTAGGACACATCGGTGTTGGCCTTGCGGGTGAAGACCGGATAGCCGTCGAGCCCGAGCGTCTGCGCTCGCTTGATCTCGGTATCCCAATAGGCGCCCTTGACCAGCCGCACCATGATGGTGCGATCGTATTTCTTCGCCAGCGCATAGAGCCAGTCGATGGTGAAGGCTGCGCGCGGACCATAGGCCTGGACGACGACGCCAAAACCGTTCCAGCCGGCAAGCTCCGGCTCGGCCAGCACCCGTTCGATGACGTCGAGCGACAGGTCGAGGCGATCGGCCTCCTCGGCGTCGACGTTGAGGCCCATGCGCGAATGACGCGCCGCCAGCGCCAGCGACAAAAGCCGCGCGGCCATCACAGGCAGCATCTTTTCCTCCTGCGTTATCTCATAGCGCGGGTGCAGCGCCGAAAGTTTGACCGAGATGCCATGGTTCTGGCGGATGTCAGGGCCGTTGGCGCCGGCATCGAGCGAGGAGATGGCGTCGGCATAGGCCTTGAGATAACGCAAGGCATCGGCCTCGGTGCGAGCCGCCTCGCCCAGCATATCGAAGGAATAGAGATAGCCTTTCTGGGTCATCGGCCGGCCGCGCTTGACGGCCTCGGCAATCGTGCGGCCGAGCACGAACTGCTCGCCCATCTCGCGCATGGCGGCGGCGACTGCCTTGCGGATGACCGGCTCGCCCAGCCGGCGCACCATAGCGCGCAGCGTGCCTTCGATGCCGCCCTCGCCTTCGTCGAGCACCCGGCCGGTCAGCATCAGCGCCCAGGTCGACGCATTGATGAAGATCGAGCTTGAGCCGCCTGAATGCGCCGACCAGTCATGCGGCGCGATCTTGTCGGCGATGAGGTCGTCCATCGTCTCGGTGTCGGGCACCCGCAGCAGCGCTTCGGCCAGGCACATCAGCGCGACGCCCTCCTTGGTGGAAAGGCCGTAGGCGGACAGAAAGACCTCCATCAGCCGCGGATCTGACGAGCCGCGCACCGCCCGCACCAGATCGGCGGCGCGGGCCGAGATCGCCTTTCGATCGTTCGTCGAAAGCCCCGTCGCCTCGGCCAGTCGCTTCACGGCCTCGTCTTCGTCAGGCAAGTAATTGGCACGGATCTGCTGGCGGATGGCATCGAGCGCTGGCATGACGGTCCTGTAGAGCGAGCATCAGGGAGCAGTCCGGCGGTCACCGGACCGAATGGCGCAAAGCTAGCACAAAGCCCGATTTCGATCGGTCCAAAGAAATCGACAGTGCAGGCCAATTGATCTATCATAACGGGCAGATCCTCGCCAATTTGACCAGAATTTCAATGACAGAAGACCAATTGGACCGCATCGACAGGAACATCCTGTCGGCGCTAGGCAGCAATGGCCGGCTTTCCATGTCGGAACTCGCGGCAAAAGTCGGGCTGTCGAAGACGCCGGTGCAGGCGCGGGTCAAGCGGCTGGAAAAGGACGGCTTTATCAGGGGCTACCAGGCGATCATCGACCGCGAGCGCATGGGCGAAGGCCATGTCGCTTTCGTCCAGGTGAAACTGTCGGACACCCGCTCAGCCGCGCTCGACGCCTTCAACCGCGCCGTGCAGGCGGTGCCGGAGATCGAGCAATGCCATATGATGGCGTCGAGCTTCGACTATCTGCTGAAGGTCCGCACTACCGACATCGCCGCCTATCGTCGCGTGCTCGGCGAGCGCATCTCGGCCCTGCCCCACGTCGCCCAGACCTCGACCTTCGTGGCAATGGAGACGGTGAAGGATCGGTAGGCGCGCTGTTGCGGTAACGTCGGCGGGACAGCGCCCCCCGAAAGCGGCGGTGACAGCCAATCTCCCCCCTCGTGGGGGAGATGTCCGGCAGGACAGAGGGGGCGCGAAGGATCGCTACCGAGTAGCCTTTCTGAGCCGTTCACTCGGCCAGCGTCTTCAGGAATGCCACCAGCGCCGCGCGCTCGCGGTCCGAAAGCTGCAGCGGGTGGACTTCGGATACACCCTCGACACTGGCCGGCGCCTTGGAATAATGCGCCACCACTTCGTCGAGCGAGGAGAACTGCCCGGCATGCATATAGGGCGGGCGGGTGGCGGCGCCGCGCAGCGACGGCGTCTTGTAGGCGCGGACCAGTTCCGGTCCGGCCTTGACCATGAAGCGCAGCTCGCCGCAGGCGCTGGCGTCGCCATCGCGAAACGCGCCGAAACAGTTGAAAGGATCGGCCTCGACCTGCGCCACCGCATCTATGCGGCCGCGATCCGGCGGCAAATTCGCAACCGGCGGCACGCCGGTGTTGTGAAAACTGCCGTCGGTGAAGCGCGGACCGGTGTGGCACGTCACGCAATTGGCCTTGCCGATGAACAGTTTCAGCCCGAGGATTTCCTCAGGCGAAAACGCATCGGCGCCTTGCGGCTGTATACCGGTAGCCAAGACAGCGGCGAACCGGTCGAAGCGCGTCTGCGGCGGCGCGATCGATCGCTCGAACGCCGCGATCGCCTTACCGATATTGGCGAAGACGCGATTGACGTCCTCGGCCTGCGCAGTGGGCATGGAGTTCCACGCAGCCTTCTCGGCATCGCTGCCGAGCGGGCTGGCGTTGGTCGGCACCTTCGAAAGGTCGGGCAGCGGCCCGAAGATGCGCTCATAGCGCTCGCCGAATCGTGCCTTGATATAGTGCGCGTAGGCGGCGCGATTGCCCGCCTGCTCCAGCGGATTCTCCAGCGGCGCCAGCACCTGCGCCCAAAGACTGTCGCGCCGCCCGTCCCAGAAGAACCATGGATCATGCGCGACGCCGGTCAGCGGCATGGTGCGCCGGTTGGTGCGGCCGACGCCGACCGCTTGCGGCAGGTCGTCCTGGAACTGCCGGTCGATCTTGTGACAGGTCGAGCAGGAAATCTTGCCGTCGCCGCTCATCCCGACGTCGAAAAACAGCGTCGAACCAAGGGCTGCGGCGGCCGGCACATCGGCGAAGCGGTTGGTGGTGTCGGTTTTCAGCGGCGGCAGCGCTGACAGTGCCAGCGAGGCAATGGTCTTCTTTTCGGTATCGGAAAACTCCGGCTTGCCGCAGCCGGCAAGCACGGCCATCGCCAGCAGCGCGAGAAGACGCGAAAAGCGGCTCATCTTGCTCCAGCGCTCACAGCAGCACATTGAAGACGACCGTGTCGGATCCGGCCGCCGCGGAAATGGCGAAATGCAATTGCCACAATCCGCTCATCGTGAATTTCACCCCGTCGATGCGATAGCACCCGTCGCCTAGATAATCGGTCGCCTGCGGGCTCGTCGGCAGACCGTGCCTGTGCTGCGGCATGCCCCCGGAAATGGTGATCGCGGCGCCCTCCACCGGGGTTCCCGCACCTGTCTTGAGGGTCAGCAGCCACGATTGCAGCTCGCCTTGCCGGATAACGCCCCGCTCCGGCTCGAAACTGGCCACAAACAGCCCGTGCGCTGTCTTTTTCGAGCGCGCAATCTCGGAGCTGGCAAGCCGAGGCGCTTGCGGCGCCGTCAGATAGACGGCGGCAAGAATGCCAGCCAGCAAGGCGGCCAGACCAAGACCTGCCAAAACATAACGCCATAACGATGCCAAACCGTTTCCTCTTCCGGAGATAACGTCTCGCTGGGCAGATTGCGTCCCGCCGCTCAGTTGAGAAAACACATCTGGCGCAAAATCCGCTGACGCCAAGCATGGCGCTGCCGGCCGCAAAAAGCTACAGCACCGGAATCACGCGGAGAGAGATACATGACAGGAAACGGCGTCGCCTCGATCGGTGAATGCATGCTCGAACTTTCAGGCCAGGCCGGGCCGAACTGGCGCATGGGCTTTGCCGGCGACACGTTCAACACACTGTGGGCGCTGCGTGCGCTGAGCGGCGACCGGCCGGCAACCTATGTGTCGGCCTTCGGCGACGACCCGTTCTCGCGCGATCAGATCGGTTTCTTCGCGCAAAACGGCATCGGCATCGGCGCCAGCCCGATCATCGCAGGCGCCCGGCCCGGCCTCTATGCGATCACGCTGACCGGCGCCGAACGCTCCTTCACCTATTGGCGCGGTGATGCGGCCGCACGGCAGCTTGCCTCCGACGCGGTTGCCTTAGCGAAAAGCCTTGAAAATCAGGCGCTTGTTTACTTCTCCGGAATCACTTTGGCAATTCTGAACGACGGCGCGCGCAAGACCCTGCTGGCGGCGGTGGCCAAGGCGCGCGCCGCCGGCTCGCTTGTCGCCTTCGATCCCAACTACCGGCCGCGGTTGTGGCACCGGCGCGAGGAAGCGCAGGCAGCGATCCTCGACGCACTCGCAGTCACCGACATCGCGCTGCCGACCTTTCCCGACGAGCAGATGCTGTTCGGCGACGCCGCGCCGCAAGCAACCGCCGAACGGTTGGGAAAGCTGGTCGGCGAAGTCGTCGTCAAGAATGGCGAGGAGCCGGCGCTGATCGCCGCAAGCGGAACGCGGCAATCCGTTGCGGCCGTGCATGTCGCCGCCCCTGTCGATACGACCGGCGCCGGCGATTCCTTCAACGGCGCCTATCTCGCCGCCCGGCTGGCCGGCCATGCCCCGACCGAAGCCGTGCTGCGCGCGCATCGCGTCGCCGCGGCTGTCGTCCAGGTGCGCGGCGCGCTGGCGCCATTCGAGACGTTAAGGGCGGCGTTCGAAAATTAGCATCAAAACGCAATCGGACCGGCTGCCGCCAATGGGCGACAACCTTGCAGCCCAAGGCGGTCGCTATCCGCGCTTTTCGATGACGCCATATAGGACGTTGCGGTTCTCGCCAAAGAACACCTGCGCCTCGACGGTGTTGCGGTCGACGCTGGCATTGATGATGTCCCACATATCGGCCTCCGACCGCAACAGCAGCACCCAGTTCATGAACGTCTCCCGGTAGCCGGCGTCGGGGTTGCCCTCTGCGTAGTTCGCGAACAGGAATGTCCCGTTCGGCTTCAACATCTGCAGGCAAGTCTTTGTGAGCTTCACGGCGACGTTGTGCGCAAGGTAATCGTAGAGGCCAGAGGCGTAGATGAAGTCGAACTTGCCAAGCTTGTGGCCCCTCGTGAGCACGGTTCGTACCGAGCCGTCGATGGCCTCGACCGCGGTGCCCTGGAAGTCGCGGTTGATCAACCCAACGCTCTGAGGATCCTGATCGAGCGCAACCCAGCGCTTGAGACGGCCCTCTTGTAAGGCGGCCGAGCGATTGGCCTCCCGTAAATGGCCGGCCGCAATCGCCAGGACCTCGGCTTGCGGTCCATTCTTGGCCGCAATCTCATCGACATACCGGGTTAAAAGATCGCGTCGCTCCCGTGCTGCGATGCACGACGGTACATCCTTGGTGTGGCTATAGAGCGCCTTGCCGATCTCCGAGGCGCTTGCCACGCTCTCGGCCACGTGCGGATCACAATAGATGTAGTCGAGCAACTGCGCGTCGCCAGAATAACCTCTGGGCTTGTCATGGGACCACCGCGTGAGCGGATCCTCGAGAAAGTACTCCAAGATCGGGTGGTTCTGCACAACCGGTATCAATGCTTGCCAAACGTCCGGATGAACCTTGGAACGGGTTGCGTCGAGGTACGACATCAGCCGACGAATGATCTCCGCGGGATCCTTTCGTTGCTCGACTTGCTGGTGTGTCGCGTGGAGAATGAGCGCAAGCTCTACGCGGGCGGTTTCGAACGCTTCGCTATGAGGCTCGAGCTTTCTTCGAGGGAGACTGGCGGCGATCATCTCGGCAGTAATCAGACTTTTGCCATCAAGGATGGTTGCCACCGCAGACTCCATAATTACAATTAGTTAGATATTATCTAGATATTGCGTAAAATTTTATCTTTGCCAAGGCGCATCACCGGCATTTTAGCGGTGTCGTTAATTTCCCGCCAACCATCCTAGGTCTTTGGACGCCTTGCCGGTCGGATTCCCGATACGAGTTAACGAAAACCTATTTGCGCGGCTGCATATTGCTTGCGAGGCGCCGCAATCGCTGTCGCCTGAGGAGTCGGCCGGCGTGGGGGCAGAAGCTAAAAATGAGTTCGGAATACAAAGCCCGGTTCAAATGGGGTTTGTGGTGACGAGCGACTCCGCGTCATCCGCATTGGCCGATATAGCCGATGCGGAACCGTTCGAACCGCGCTACGAGCCGCGGTCCGACGAACTCCGCAACCTCTACCGAAAGGAATCCCAAGCGACGCGACGAACGGACGCTAGGCCAGGGCTATGGATCGCCGTTGCCATCTATCTGCTGTTTTCAGCAACCGATCTGCTGCTGATTCCGGATGTGGCAATCTATACGATCACGGCACGCTTCGTGGTCGGAGTGACTGCGCTCCTGATCTTGGAAGCACAACTTCGCCAGGGAGTCGGAACGGAATGGATTGACGTGACTTGCGCCGGAGCCATCATCTTTGGCTATGTTGGCTGGTTGTGCCCAGCGGTTATGGGTGCGGACAAGGAAAGCGTCTCTTATTATATGGTTTTCGGCACCATCTTCATGATGAGCGCTAATCTATTTTTCACATTTAAATTCAACGTGTCTATTGTAACTTCTGCTATAATATTGGTAATTTTGTATATCGTAAATTATTTTGTGCCGTCCACATTAACTTACAAAATGGTATTTGGAACCTTCTATATCTCATGCTTCACATTTACATCTTACGTAAACTGGAAGCTGAACGAGGAGCGCTACAACGTCTTCCTGAATGCCCTCGAAGCCAAAATCCAGCACAAGGAAGCCACCGAGCGCGGACAGGCGCTGTTGAGCCTGTCGAGAACCGATCCGCTTACAGGTCTGGAGAATCGGCGGGCGATTGACGAGAAGCTGCGGGACTACTGGAGCGACTGGCAGAGGTCTGGCAGCAGTTTTGTGGCGATCCTCATCGACGTGGACTTCTTCAAAAGGTTCAATGACTTTTACGGGCATCAAGAAGGTGACCGCTGCCTGATTCTTGTCGCCAATGCCCTTGCCGATATGATTAAGCAGCACAATGGCTCAATCGGCCGCTACGGCGGGGAAGAATTCATTGTCCTGGCGCGCATGGAGAAAAGAGAACAGGTCGCAGATATTGTGGAAGCCATTCGAAGCACGGTGGAGGACCTCGCGCTTCCCCACGAGCACCGGAGAGACGGTACCTCGGTTGTAACGGTGAGCGTTGGCGCTGCCTTCACCAGAGTCCAGACCGGCGCCAAGCTGGAAAAAATCATCCACGAGGCCGACCGCGCGCTCTATCTGGCAAAAGCAGGCGGTCGAAATTGTACGTGGCTGTTCGATCCAAACGATCCCCAAAGCAGCGATGAGAGCGAGAATATTGCGGCTTTGCTGAAGATCGCGATCGGCCAGGATCTCGTTTCACTCGTCTATCAGCCTATCCAAAATGTCGCGTCGGGCCGAGTTGAAGCCGTCGAGGCTCTGATGCGCCTCAAAATGCTGGATGGCACGTCGGTTCCGCCGAGCCTCTTCATTCCCGTCGCGGAACGAACTGGCGCTGTCCTGGCGCTCGGGCGCTGGGCAATTAGGACAGTGTGCACTGAGCTTCTGGCGGACGATCACGTCCGTGTCGTCAGCGTCAACGTCTCTCCAATTCAGCTCAAGACGCCCGGCTTCGCAACCTCTGTTGCGGCCATTTTGAGCGAGACCGGCGTAGCCGGCAGCAGGCTGGCCCTCGAAATCACCGAAGGGCTCGAGATGGAGATGCACTCCGACATTCTTCGCTGCATCAGCGACCTAAAGCTGCTAGGGATCAGGATATGGCTTGATGACTTCGGGACCGGCTTCGCGGGCCTCTCATGGCTTCGTCTAATCGATTTCGATACCGTGAAGATTGACCGCTCGTTTCTTCATGATTGCGGCTCCCCCAGAGGCAAGGCAATGCTGCAAGACATTATTGCCCTGGTCCGAAATCGCGGCCATAAAATCCTGGTCGAAGGGGTGGAAACCGACAAGCAGATGGCCTTCATACGCGAATTCGACATAGATGAAATCCAAGGCTTTCATGTCGGCCGCCCTGCTCCCGCCGCGAGCTTTCGAGCGAGACCGGCCACCCACAAACGCCCTTTTCTGGTCGTGAAGTCCGCATGAATAGCGGCAGAGCGATCTGAGTAGCTGCAAGCCGTCGCCGCCGCAGAAGCGCGCTGAAGACCGGGCACTATTTAACTCACAATCGAACTCACTCAGGAGCGGGCGGCGGATCGGTGGCCCTCAGACCGGCCGTCGCCGTCCGCCCGATTCACCGAACAGGCCTGGCTCACGCCTTCGTGCTGGCCTCCCGGAACGCCGCCTCTCCGGCGTCCGATACCTCGACCCATTTCTTGTCGGCCGCTGCGTCGGAGCCGTAGCTGTCGTGCCAGTTCCACCAGTTGTAGGCCGGGGTCTGAGGATAGCCTTCGGGCGAGTCCTCCCAGACCTCCTGCCGGCCCAGCGGCGTGATGTCGAGGTAGTTCCAGGTGCCCCCCATCTGTTCGTCGCCGCGGTTGTTGATGAAGTAGGTGCGGAACACGCGGTCGCCGTCGCGGATGAACACGTTGTGACCATGCCACTCGTCCACGCCGAAATCGGCGTCGAAGCTGTCGGTGATGGTGAACCACGGTATCTCCCAGTCCATCCGCGCCTTCAGCCGCGCGATGTCCGCCTGCGGCGCACGCGAGACGAAGACGAGGGTGGTGTCACGGGCGTTCAGGTGGGCGACATGGGCGACCTGGTCGGCCACCAGGGAGCAGCCGCGGCAGGCATGGTCGGGCCAGCCGAACACTCCCGGCTCGAAGAAGGCGCGGTAGACGATCAGCTGACGCCGACCGTTGAACAGGTCGAGCAGGCTCACCTTTCCGTCAGGCCCCTCGAACGCATACGTCTTCTCCACCGCCATCCACGGCATCCGCCGGCGCTCGGCGGCCAGTGCGTCACGGGCGCGGGTCTGGGCCTTTTCCTTCACGAGCAGCTTCTCGCGGGCCGCCTCCCACGCCTGCGGCGACACGACCGGTGGTGTGTGCATGGCAGGCTGTCCGCTCTTCCGTCCGTTTCCGGCTGATGCAGTCATACTTTGATACCTCCTGATTTGGGCGAAACCCCGCGCCTCGTTGGCCGAAGCGCGGTTTCATTCGCTGCTCTTCGCTCATGGTTAGGCATGAGGTAGTTTGGCACCGGAGAGCGGACAGCGGGAGTAACAAGTGTGGCGCTATTCCAATGGAGCCGCTGATCCCAGCCGCGGCCTGCGCAGAAGCGGGTGCTCCTGCGCCCACGCTTCAAGATATCGCGACGGCCCAGCACGGCCGCTTTCCGGGGCGGCGCCGGCGATCGACAACGGCGCTCCCGCTGTTACAGACGTAACCAAATTCCGTTCCGCTGAAATCATTCCGTAGCGAGATTCTCCGAGACAACGACGTTCTCGACACGAGAGCCGCGGAGCGCGAAGGAACTTTTTCCCTTTTGTTCACGCACAGCCGAACAGCCCGAAACCACGTGGCACGCTCCCAACCCGCAAACTCAAAATGGGAGACTAAAAATGGCTCACACGAAAACTCGCTCCGGCCGCGGCGCACCCAGCCGCCGCTTGTTTGGGTCAAGGCTGAAAAGCGTAGCAATAATCATCGTTGCCTTCAGGACGTGGCGAGAGAACGTCGCAAGACGCAGGGCCCTAGCGGATTTGACGCCCGATCAGCTGAAGGACATCGGTCATCCGGAGGCCCATGAACCTGTGCTCGACGTCGTTAAGGCCGCTCAGACCACGAACTTGATGTCGATGAGGTAAGATCAGCGCGCCAACTGTCGGCGCGGACGAGCAGGCGCAGCGCTCGCTTCGGCAAGCTCGGCGCGTAGCGAGCGAAGCTGCCGAAGGCACCTCAAGCGGCGGCCAAGTTTCTGCCTCTCGCTTCTTTCGTATCCCGAACAGGCGTCCGGCCGAACAGACGACCATATTCCCGGGTGAACTGCGACACGCTTTCATAGCCGACCGCGAACGCTGCGCTGCTCGCAGTCTTTCCCTCCGACAGCATCAGCCGCCTCGCCTCAATCAGGCGCAACTGTTTCTGGAATTGCAAGGGAGAGAGCGAGGTTACTGCGCGAAAGTGCTGGTGGAATGACGACATACTCATTCCGGCCACAGCCGCCAGGCGCTCGACTGGCAAAGACCGCGCGAACTCTGCCCGAAGCACTGCGACCGCGCGCGCCACTCGCCGCATTTGGCCGTCTGGCCACCCCAGACGACGGATCGCCGACCCGTGCCGCCCGGCCAGCAGCCAATAGTGCATCTCGCGCACAAGCTGGGCCTGTAGCACCGGGACCGATGCCGGGCGATCGAGCAGCCGCATCAAACGCAGGGCCGCGTCGGCAACCTCGGCGTCAGTCGGGTCAACCCGCACGGGCGCGTGGTCGGCCACATGCTGGGCGTCTATTTGCTCACTCAGCTCCGCGATGACCGCCGGATCGAGTTCCAGAACAAGCGAGTAGTAGGGAGCAGCGGCGCTGGCGCGGGTGATCTGGCTCACCGTCGGCACGTCCGCCGTGATCAGCAGCGAATCTCCGGCGGAGAAGGCGAAGCCCTGAGTACCCATCGTGACGTGCTTGCTCCCCTGGACCACCAGACAGGCGAGCGGTCGGGAGATGTCGTAGACCAGACCGCTAGGCGCCGTCGCCCGCACCGTGTTGAGACCCGGTATCGGGGTATGCGCAACGCCGTCTGGGCCGGCATTGGTGTCTGCATGGCGGCGGACGGCATTGAGGAGTGCGGTCATGGACCAAAACTATTCCTTTGCTGCCCGACACGCAAAGCATTTTGGAGGATTAGGCAAAAACGGTCGAGCATCCGGCAACAAAAGCCTGCCCATTGGGCCGATATCGGCGTGGCCACAGCAGTGGTGCAAACAAAGGAGCAGGCCATGACCAAGATCACGCTCATTACTGGCGCCAGCCGCGGGCTCGGGCGCAACACCGCACTCAGCATCGCACGCCGCGGCGGTGACGTTGTCCTCACCTACCATAGCCGGAGTGAAGACGCTCGGGCCGTTGTCGCGGAGATTCAGGCAACGGGTCGCAGGGCAGTCGCCCTGCAACTCGACACCGGTGACGTTGCCACCTTCGCTTCTTTCACTGAGCGCCTGCAGGCGGCATTGCGCGAGACCTGGCAGCGCGAGACGTTCGATCATCTGGTGAACAATGCCGGCCATGGCGACATGGCAATGATCGCAGAGACGACGGAGGCGCAGTTCGACCGGCTGGTCAATGTCCACTTCAAGGGGGTGTTCTTCCTCACCCAAAAGCTGCTGCCGCTGATCGCGGACGGCGGCCGTATCGTGAACCTCTCCTCGGGCCTCACCAGGATGTCGTACCCGGGCTTCGCCGCCTATTCCGCGGTAAAGGGCGCGGTCGAGGTGCTTAGCGTTTATATGGCGAAGGAGTTGGGCGCCCGCGGCATCGCGGTCAACACGGTGGCGCCGGGCGCGATCGAAACCGATTTCCTTGGCGGCGCTGTCCGCGACATGCCTGATCTCAACAAGGTGTTCGCGGAAATGACTGCGCTCGGCCGCGTCGGTATGCCGGACGATATCGGGCCGATGATCGCCAGCTTGTTATCCGAGGATAATCGCTGGGTGAATGCCCAGCGGATCGAAGTGTCCGGCGGCCAAGCCATTTGACGAAGCAGCTACTACACCGTTGATTGGCTTCAGGTCCGCTTGGGAGCGTCTGCTCGTATGATCGCTTTCCGAACCGAAGGTAGCACCGTAAAATCCGGCACCGGCTTCCAGCTCATGCGTAAGGCAGCCTGAACCGGTATTCCGTCACATGATGGTAGATCTGGCCCGGCCATAGCGTGGCCTGTGGGAAATACGGCCGATTCGGCGAGTCCGGCCAGACCTGCGGCTCCAGGCAGAAGCCCGAAAAAGCCTTGTAATGACGTCCTTCGAGTCCCGGCGAAGGTGGCGCCAGATACTGGCCGGTATAGAGCTGGACGCCCGGCTCCGTGGTCCAGAGCTCCATCTCGACGCCGGAATTCGCGCCCTGCGCCCATGACGCCTGCCTGAGCGGCCCGCGCGTCGCGGCAAGGCAGAAATTCTGGTCGTAGGCAAGCTGCTTGCCCTCGCTCTCCATGCGCAGCGGCCGCGCCTGGCGGAAATCGAACGGCGTGTCGTCGACCGGCTTGACGACGCCGGTCGGGATCAGGTCGCCATCGACCGGAAGATAGGCGCCGGCGTTCAGCATCAGCCGGTGGTCGAGAATGTCGCCGGCGCCGCCGTCATCCAGGTTGAAATAGGAATGCTGGGTGAGGTTGCACAGCGTCGGCTCCTCGCAGGTGGCGGTCATCTCGACGCTGAGCGTGCCGGGGATTTTCAGCCGGTAGGTGCAGGTCACGTCGAGCGCGCCGGGAAAGCCCATCGTGCCGTCGGGATCATGCAGGGTCAGGGTGACAAAATCCCTGCCATGCAGCGAAACCTCCCATGGCCGGTGGGAAAAACCTTGCGAGCCGCCATGCAGCGTGTGCTTGTCGAGGAAGTTGCGCTCGGTCTGGTAGCGCTGTCCGGCGATGGTGAAGCGGCCATCGCGGATGCGGTTGGCATAGCGTCCGACGATGGCACCGAAGAAAGCCGTGTCCGTCTCGTAAGGCTCGAAACTGTCATAGCCGAGCACCAGCGGCGCATCGTGCCCGGCCAGGCGCAGATCCTGGATGATGGCGCCCAGCCCGATGATGTTGGCGGTTAGACCGCCGCCGCGGATGGTGAAGCGGCGGACGGCCTCGCCCGTCTGCGTCGTGCCAAAGACCTCGCCGTCCTTCATCGCCATGCCCGAAACGCCGGTTGGTTGATCGATCCCCGCCTGACCTCTCGGGCCGGCTTGGGTCCATTGATGGTCAACAGACCCTGCCCAATCAGAGGCCGAGGCCGCCGATGCAGACATATTTGGTGTCGAGATAATCCTCGATGCCCTGATGTCCGCCTTCCTTGCCGAGGCCCGATTCCTTGACGCCGCCGAACGGCGCCTCAGGCGTGGTGATGAGGCCTTCATTGACCCCGACCATGCCGTATTTTAGCCCTTCCATGACCCGGAAGGCGCGGCCGAGATCGCCCGTGTAGAAATAGCAGGCGAGGCCGAATTCGGTGTCGTTGGCGAGTGCCACGGCTTCCTCTTCGGTTTCGAACTTGAACACCGGTGCTACCGGGCCAAAGATCTCTTCCTTCATGAAGCGCATCTTCGGCGTCGCATCGGCGATCACCGTCGGCTGGAAGAACGAACCGCCCAGCGCATGGCGCTTGCCGCCGGCGACGACCTTGCCGCCCTTGGCGGTGGCATCGGCGATCAGTTCCTCGACTTTTTCGACCGCTTTCTCGTCGATCAGCGGCCCCTGCTGCACGCCGTCCTCGAGGCCGGAACCGACCTTCAGCCCGTTGCTGGCGGCGGCGAGCTTTTCGACGAACTTGTCATAGACGCCAGCCTGAACCAGGAAGCGGTTGGTGCAGACGCAGGTCTGGCCGGAATTGCGGTATTTGGCGGTGATCGCGCCGGCGACGGCACGCTCGATGTCGGCGTCGTCGAAGACGATGAACGGTGCGTTGCCGCCGAGCTCCATCGACACCTTCTTGACGGTGACGGACGATTTCTGGATCAGGATCTTGCCAACCTCGGTCGAGCCGGTGAAGGTGATCTTCTTGACCAATGGGTTGGCGCAGATCTCGTCGCCGATCTCGCCGGCGGCGCCGGTCAGGATGTTGATGACGCCTTTGGGGAAGCCGACTTCCTCGGCGAGAGCACCCCAGGCAAGGCCGGAATAAGGCGTCTGTGACGCCGGCTTGACGACCGCGGTGCAGCCGGCTGCAAGCGCCGGGCCGAGCTTGCGGGCCAGCATCGAGGACGGGAAATTCCACGGCGTGATGGCGGCGATGACGCCGACCGGCTCCTTGGTCACCAGGATGCGGCGGTCCGCCCAGGGCGACGGCACGACATCGCCATAAGTGCGGCGGCCTTCTTCGGCGAACCACAGGATGTAGGACGCGGCCGAACCGATCTCGCCCTTCGATTCGAACAGCGACTTGCCCTGCTCGATGGTCAAGAGCTCGGCCAGCACATCCTGATTGTCCATCATCGCGTCATGCAGCTTGCGCAGCAACTTCGAACGCTCGAGCGCGGTGGTCTTGCGCCATGTCTTGAAGGCGGCGTCGGCAGCTTCGATGGCGCGGCGCGTCTCGACCTTGCCCGACTTCGGCACGGTGCCGATCTTGAGGCCGGTGGCCGGGTTGTTGACATCGACCGTCTGGCCGCTGTCGGCCTGCACCCACTCGCCGTTGATGAGATTGGCCTGGCGCATGAAATGGCTGGTTTTCTGAAGCATGGTCTAGCCTCCGTTCGGCGCGCTGACGGGCCGGTATCTGGATTTCTTTTGTGGGCGTGCGCAATGGCATCGATGCCGGCACACCTGGAGCCACTGCTCTTTACCTAGGGCAAGCCCCGCAATCAATCGCAAGATGGCATATAGGGTTTGGGCCAGCGCAAGGCGAGGCCGATTTGCGCCCAAATTGCTATCCAAACACGTTGCTATCCAAACACGTGGACGACCACTGTCAGCCAGAACGCCGTGGTGACGACGGCGCAGGCGGTGGCGATGGTCATCTGGTTCGATGCCAATGCCTGGCCGGTGTTGAATTGCGTCGCAATCAGGTAGGAATTGACCCCGGATGGCAGCGCGGCCGCCACCACCGCCACCTTCGCCGACAGCGGCGGCAGCCCAAGTAGCCAGACCAGGCCGAGCGCGACGGCCGGCATCAGCAGCAGCTTCAGCGCCGATAGCGCCAGCGCCGGCCGCACGTTGCCGGAGATGCCGAAACGGCACAGGCCAAGCCCCATTGCAAACAGCGCGACCGGTCCGGCGATGTTGGCCAACGCGTCGACCAGCCGGACGGCCAACGCCGGCAGCGGCAAATCGGCGATACGCCACACCCACCCGGCCAGGATGCCGATGATCAACGGATTGGAGAGCATCTTTCGAAAGAAGCGCCGGATGATGCGCAGCGGATGCACATGCTCGTCACCGCGGCCAAAGATTTCAAACAGGATGATCGATGCCATGATCATCGTCGGCAGATGCACGGAAATCAGCAGCGACAGCACTTCGAATCCACTTGGCCCGAATGTGCCGAGGACGAACGGGATGCCGAGCAGGACGAGATTGGAAAAAGCCGACGACACGCCGCCGACGACCCCGGCGCGCGCATCGCGCCCGAACACCCGCGTGGTGACCAGATGGCCTGCAGCCCACGTGACTGCCGCCGCTGTGAAATAGGCTCCCCAGAACGACCAGGGCGCGGCGCCATGGAAATCGGCATTCACCATGGTGCGGAACAGAAGCAGCGGCATCGCCACCCCGACAGCGAATTCGGCGATGGCCTCGCCCGCCTCGGCCTTCAAATAGCCGGTGAGCCCGGCGAGATAGCCGAGCGCGACAAGACCGAAGACAAAAAGGACGGTTTCGATGAGTGGAGACATTTTTCTCCTGATAGGCGAGCCGCGATCGCAGTGCAATCGCCCCCACCTTCCGAAGCGTTCTGTCCTCGCAAACAGCCGGGATTGGTCGTGCCTTGTCTTTCAGCCGGCTTTGCCGTCCCTATATCAGGTCACCGGAACCCACCTGCGGTGACCGGAAAAGGACGTCTGATGCTTCGATTTGTGCTGGCTCTATTGCTGCTCGTCGTTCCCGCCGCGGTCCATGCGACTGAAGCCGGCTGGGCGCTGTTGCGCGACGGCGGACATGTGGTGCTGCTTCGCCATGCCATGGTCACCGGCACTACCGATCCGGCGAGTTTCGACATCGAGAAATGCGCGACCCAGGTCAACCTCTCGGTGCGTGGCAAGCAGCAGGCACGAAAGATCGGCGCGCTGTTCGCCGCCCGCGCCGCGCCCATAGAGCGCATGCTGTCCAGCCGCTATTGCCGCAGCCTCGACACCGCCCGCATCGCTTTCAGAGCGGAGCCCGAACCGTTCGCACCACTTGACCTGCTGAAGACCGACCCGAGCGAGAAAGCCGCCCAGCTCGAGGCGGTCATGACCGAGATTCGCAATTATTCCGGCTCCGACAATGTGGTCATGGTCACCCATCTGGAAAACATAATGGCCCTCACCGGCATCTCGCCGCGCGAAGGCGAAGCCGTGATCGTCGAGCCGCAAGGCGACGGCCTGCGCGTGCTCGGTCGCGTCACCTTCTAATCCGCGCTGGAGCTGGTTGAAGCGTTCGCCAGTGGTGAAAATCTAACGCTTGGTACGCTAACTGGAATGCCGGTTCCGACCATTCTCACACACATCTACCGCCTAAAGCTGCACATCCGCGCCGATAGGCTCAAATGACCAGAGCGGCCTCGTCAGCTGGTCGATGCGGCAGTGAAAACCGCCAATTGAGCGTCGAAAGCACGCTTGAAGGCCGGCCGCGCTTCGCCGCGGGCTAAATAGGCGGAGAGGTTCGGATATTCGTCCAGTATCCCCGATCCGTTCAACCTGCGCAGGACCCCCACCATCATGAGGTCGCCGGCGCTGAACGCACCATCGAGCCAGTCGGCATCGCCCAGGTGAGCGGAAAGATCGGCTAGCCGCTTACGGATGCGATCCTCAACCCTAGGCAGACGCTTTTCGTGCCAGGTCTCGTCGCGCTCCAGCAGCACGGCTGTTTCCCGTTCAAGGATCGGCGGCTCCAGCGTGCTAACCGCGGCAAACATCCATGTGATCGCGCGCGCCCGGGCATTCGCATCGTCTGGCAACAGGCCACCATGGCGCTCCGCGATGTGGAACACGATCGCCCCCGACTCGAACAAGGCGAGATCGCCTTCTTCATAGGTCGGAATCTGCCCGAAAGGATGAAGCGCACGATGCGCGGGTTTCTTCATCTCGCTGAACGAAACAAGACGAACGTCGTAAGGTTGATCCACTTCTTCGAGCGCCCAACGAACACGCATGTCACGTGCCTGTCCCCTGCCGCGGTCGGGCGACCGTTCAAAGGCTGTAATGGTGGGGGTCATTGGAAGCTCCGGGTGATTACATGAGGCTGTCGGTTAGGTATTCGGTTCTTGCGCTTTGCGTGCAGAGGACGAACGACCGGCGCGGCTCCCGACAACTTACCTCGTTTTCGTTGACCATGGGATTTCGCGGTCCGAACCTTAGCTGCGCGCTCCCTAGGCCTTTGAGCGCGGTTTATTGTGGCCGGAGGGCTGTTCTACGGCATGTACGCTGAGCTTGGAACGATGGCGCCGACGACAATCCGATCGGATGGTTGCGGAACATCGCCGGGAGGTTCCCGCAACACCTATTGCCCTGACAGAACTGCCACCCCATCTGCGCCCGGCGCATCAGGCCCTTTTCCTGCCCGGAAAAACCGATTAGACAGCGCGCAAACACATGCGGACAGATTCCGCCCGCAACCGAAGGAAAAGCCCTTGTCCACCACGTTCGCCAAAGTCGCCAAGATCATCGCCGACACCAGTGAGATCGATATCGACACGATCACCCCTGAAAGCCACACTATCGACGACCTCGGCATCGACAGCCTCGACTTCCTCGACATCGTCTTTGCCATCGACAAGGAATTCGGCATCAAGGTGCCGCTGGAAAAGTGGACGCAAGAGGTCAATGACGGCAAGGCCTCGACCGACGATTACTTCGTCATGAAGAACCTGTGCGCCAAGATCGACGCCCTGGTCGCGGCCAAGAACGCCTAAAATAGTTCGTCTTCAAGCCTGACCCACAACAGCCGCCCATGAGCCCTCACCACGTCGTCATATCAGGCATCGGCCTTGTCTCTTCGCTGGGCGAAGGTCCGGATGCGCATTGGCGCAAACTTGCCCAGCCGGGCCTGGAACCTGTGCTCGAAGCCGCGCGCTTCTCGCCCTACACCGTCCACCCGCTGCCCGAGATCGACTGGAACCTGCAGATCGCCAAGCGCGGCGACCAGCGGCAGATGGAAACCTGGCAGAGGCTCGGCACCTACGCCGCCGGTATGGCGCTGGACGACGCCGGCATCAAGGGCAATGACGAACTCTGCGCGACCATGGACATGGTGGTGGCTGCCGGCGGCGGCGAGCGCGACGAGGCGGTCGACGCCGATATTCTCGTCGCTTCGGAAAGCCGCAACGACCGCGACGTGCTGCTCAACGAGAAACTGACCACCGAATTGCGGCCGACGCTCTTTCTGGCGCAGCTTTCCAACCTGCTCGCCGGCAACATCTCGATCGTCCACAAGGTGACGGGATCGTCGCGCACCTTCATGGGCGAGGAAGGTGCAGGCGTCGCCGCCGTCGAGACAGCCGCCGCGCGCATCCGCTCCGGGCAATCGACGCACATACTGGTCGGCGGCGCCTTCCAGACCGAACACTCCGACATGCTGCTCGGCTATGAACTGGCCGGCTACCTGCATCGCGGTCCCTGGAGACCGGTCTGGCAGAGGCAAGGCGCCGAAGGCGGCGGCGTGGTGACCGGATCCGGCGGCGCGTTTCTCGTCCTGGAACAGCGCGAGCACGCGATCAGCCGCGGGCGAAAGATCTATGCCGAACTCGGCCCGGTCGTATCCGGCCGCGCCAAACGCCGGCAGGGCGAGCTCGATGGCGAGATTGCCGCGCTGCTCAGGCAGGCTGCATTGCCGAACGGCGAGTTGCTGACGATTTCAGGCGCTTCGGGCGCCCATGCCGCTACTGCCGCCGAGAAATCGGTGTTCGGCGCCAACCCGGCGATTGCCGCACGCGGCTTTTCGACGCTGACCGGTCACATGAAGGAAGCGCAGTTTCCCTTCGCCGTGGCGCTGGCGGCACTGGCTGTCGAGCGCAAGGCCGCCTACCCGGCTTTTGACGCCGCCACCGAGAAGCCGTTCAACGGCGTTCCCAGGACCGTCCTTGCAACGGCGATCGGCTATCACCAATTCGAGGGCATGGCGTTGGTCAACGCCGCCGATTAAAGGTCTCAGGACAACAACATGGCCAATCTGAACGATCACATGGGCAGGCCGATCGTCGCCGTCACCGGTATCGGCGTGGTAACGTCGCTGGGCGTCGGCAAGGCCGACAATTGGGCAGCGCTCACAGCGGGCAAGTCCGGCATCCATCCGATCACCCGCTTTCCGGTCGACCATCTGAACACCCGCATCTCCGGCATGGTCGATTTCCTGCCGTCGAGCTCCAAGGGCGCCAGTCTCCTCACCTATGAATTGGCCGAGACCGCCGCGCAGGAAGCCGTGGCCGAAGCCGGCCTTAATCCGGGCGATTTCGGCGGGCCGCTTTTCCTCGCCTCGCCGCCGGTTGAACTCGACTGGAGCGAGCGCTTCTCGCTCTACAATTCCGACAAGCACGACATCGGCGCCGAGAGGCTGCTTCGCGTGGCGCGCGGCTTGAAAGAACTCGATGTTTTCGAGACCACCCAGTTCGGTTCGATCGCCGACCGGCTCGCCGACCGTTTTGGGACGCGCGGCCTGCCGATCACGCTGTCGACGGCTTGCGCCTCGGGCGCCACCTCGATCCAGCTCGGCGTCGAGGCGATCCGCCGCGGCGAATGCGACCGGGCGCTGTCGATCGGCGCCGACGGTTCGGCGACGGCCGAGGCGCTGATCCGTTTCTCGCTGCTTTCCGCGCTCTCCACCCATAACGACATCCCCGAA
The DNA here is from genome assembly GCF_004022765.1 of Mesorhizobium sp. M6A.T.Cr.TU.014.01.1.1. Classification (NCBI taxonomy): domain Bacteria; kingdom Pseudomonadati; phylum Pseudomonadota; class Alphaproteobacteria; order Hyphomicrobiales; family Phyllobacteriaceae; genus Mesorhizobium; species Mesorhizobium sp. M6A.T.Cr.TU.014.01.1.1. Next base: position 110,900 of record NZ_RZPG01000020.1, on the reverse strand, counting down.
AAGGCGTCCAAGCCGTTCTCCAAGGACCGGGACGGTTTTGTCCTCGCTGAGGGTTCTGGCGCGCTGGTATTGGAATCGCTGGAGGCCGCACTGGCTCGCGGCGCGACCATTCTCGGCATCCTGCGCGGCTGCGGCGAGAAGGCCGACGATTTCCATCGCACCCGCTCGAAGCCGGACGGTTCGCCGGCGATCGCTGCGGTTCGCGCTGCCCTCGCCGATGCCGGCCTGAGCGAAGACGAGATCGATTATGTCAACGCCCATGGCACCTCGACGCCGGAAAACGACAAGATGGAGCATCTGTCGCTGTCGACCGTGTTCGGCGAGCGGATCGGCTCGATGCCGATCTCGTCGAACAAGTCGATGATCGGCCACACGCTGTCGGCGGCCGGCGCCGTCGAGGCCGCGTTTTCGCTGATGACCATGCGCGAAAGCGTCATTCCGCCGACCATCAATTACGACAATCCCGATCCGGCGATCGTGCTCGACGTGGTGCCGAACATGAAGCGCAACGCCGAGGTCGGCACGGTGCTGTCGAACTCCTTCGGCTTCGGCGGCCAGAACACCTGCCTTGTCATGGCGCGGGAACCGGTCTAAGCGAGCGCTTTCCGCTCAACAGAACCGACAGGCCTAATGCGCGCATTGCAACTTATCGAGGACCGCCGCCTTGAAACGGTGGACCTGCCGCCTCCGGCGCAGCCTGCGCTGGGCGAAGTGACGCTGCGCATCAAGGCCGTGGCGCTCAACCATATCGACGTCTGGGGCTGGCGCGGCATGGCCTTCGCCAAGCGCAAGCTGCCGCTGGTCGTCGGCGCCGAAGCCTCCGGCGAGGTCGAGGCGGTCGGCCCCGGCGTCTCCAGCCTTGTGCCCGGGCAGCTTGTGTCGATCTATGGCGCGCGCACCTGCGGGCTTTGCCGCGCCTGCCGCGAAGGCCGCGACAATCTTTGCGAGCATGTTTCGGGCGTTCACGGCTTCCATCTCGACGGCTTTGCGCAAGAAAAGATAAACCTACCGGCGCGCCTGCTGGTCCCTGCCCCGCCCGGCGTGACGGACATCGGCGCGGCCGTCGCGCCCGTCACCTTCGGCACGGTCGAGCACATGCTGTTCGATAATGCCAAGCTGCAAGCTGGCGAAACCATCCTCATCCATGCCGGCGGCTCGGGCATCGGTTCCGCCGCGATCCAGCTTGCCAGGAAAATGGGCTGCACCGTGATCACCACGGTCGGCTCAAACGATAAGATCGACAAGGCGAAGGCGCTTGGCGCCGACCATGTCATCAACTATCGCGAGGACCGTTTCGAAGGCGTGGTGCGCAAGCTGACGAAGAAGAAGGGCGTCGATGTCGTCTTCGAGCATGTCGGCGCCGACACCTTTGCTGCCTCGATGCTGTGCCTGAAACGCGGTGGTCGCCTGGTGACCTGCGGCTCGACCTCGGGCGTCTCGACCCAGATCAATCTGATGCAATTGTTCCAGCAGCAGCTGAAGCTGCTCGGCTCCTTTGGCTGCCGCATGGAAAACATGGCGGACGCCATGCAGAAAATGGCGGCGGGGCTGGTTTCTCCGGTTATCGACACAGAAGTCGGCTTCGGCGACATCGAGGCCGCGCTGAAGCGCATGGAAGGCCGCGACGTGTTCGGCAAGATCATCCTGCGCGTCGGTTAGACCATGATGTTGGTCTAGGAATGATCGGCGACGCCTTCAGGAAGCTCCGCAGGGACCTGGCGTTCCGCCATGGCAGGCGGTTGCGCCAGTTCAACTATTGGCTGCTGGCGCGCGCCGCGATGACGATGATTTGGGTGCTGCGCCTGCTGCCGGTCGACAGCGCGCTCAATTTCGCCGACCGCGTCGCCCGCCGCGTTGGGCCTTGGGTTGGGCGCCACAACGTCGCCATCGCCAATCTGCGCAAGGCATATCCGGAAAAGAGCGACAGCGAGATCCAGGCCATCGCTTCCGACATGTGGGGCAACATGGCTCGCCTCGCCGCGGAATACATCTTTCTCGATGCGCTCTTCGATTACGACCCGAAAGCGACGAAACCGGGCCGCGTCGAGGTCCGCGGCGTCGATCATTTCGGCGAGATCGCCGGCGAGCAAAAACCGCATATCATCTTCACCGGGCATCTCGGCAATTTCGAGCTGCTTCCGGTGGCGGCAGCCACTTTCGGCATGAACATCACGGCGCTGTTTCGCCCTCCCAACAACCCTTACCTTGCCGACTACATCCTCTCGACGCGCCGCTCGACCATGGGATCGCTCCTGCCCTCCTCGACCGGCGCTTCATTCGCGCTTGCCGCTATCCTGGAGAAAGGCGGCAATATCGGTGTGCTGGTCGACCAGAAATTCTCGGGCGGGCTCGAAACGACCTTCTTCGGCCGCCCATGCGAGAGCAACCGGGTTCTGGGCACTCTGGCGCGGCACTATGACTGCGATGTCTATCCGGCGCGCTGCGTGCGCCTGCCGGGCAACCGCTTCCGGCTCGAGATCGAGGACAAGCTGACCTTGCCGCGCACTGCCGGCGGCAGTGTCGACGTCCATGGCACCACCCAGCTGCTCAACGACGTGGTCGAGCGTTGGGTGCGCGAGGATCCCGGCCAGTGGATGTGGTTCCACAAAAGGTGGGAAATCAGCGGCCGGCGCCGAAAGCGTCAACAGGCGAGACAGCGCGGCAAAGCCGCCTGAGCGGAAGCCGCAACATTGCTTTGTGACGGCAGTTATGCTATAGATTTTGGCGTGGTGCTGATTTGCGCCACCGACCCGCCCGGCTCCCGAGGCGGGTTTTTTTGCGGCGTTCCTGATCGGTCAAAGCTTTGCCTCATCGGCCGTAAGTGCGTGCTCTCGCGTGCCGGAGACGATGATCTCCAGGACCTCATGCTCGTCGGTGTTCCTGATGTAGCGATCGCCGACGTTCTCGCCGCGCTTCAGCACCATCACGCGATCGCCGACAGCGAAGATGTCAACGAGGCGGTGGGAGATGATGATCTGGGCAACGCCCTGCTTTTTCAGTTCCAGCATCGTTTCGAGCAGCCGCTCGGTCGCCATCACCGAGAGATTGGCGGTCGGCTCGTCGAGGATCACCACGCGCGGCTGGAAGGAGATAGCGCGGGCAATCGCCACAGATTGCTGGCGGCCGCCCGACAGGCTCTCGACCTTTTGATAGACGGAGTTCACGTCGACCTTGAGCCGCTTCAGCACACTGTCGGCTTCCGCGTACATTTTCCGCCGATTGACGAAAAGGCCCTTGAGCGGCCAACGGCCAAGAAAGATATTCTGACCGACATCCATATTCCCGCAAAGAGCGAAGTCCTGGTAGATCATCTCGATGCCGGCGTCGCGGCTTTCGTGCGGGCTCTTGAAGTGCACCGGCTGCCCGGCGACGAAGATCTCGCCGGCGTCGCGCTGGTAGGCGCCGGTCAGGATCTTCATCAGCGTCGACTTGCCGGCCGAGTTGTCGCCGACGAGGCCCAGTATCTCGCCGGGATAGAGCACGAGGTCGACGTTGCGGAGCGCCTGCACCGCACCGAAGGCTTTTTCGATGCCCCGCATTTCTACGATCGGTGCAGGCCTGGTCGCGTCACGCATGGGTGGTTTCCGCCGTTCTTGTGCGCCGCGCGAGGCGCGCCCGCAGGCGGCCGAAGATGTTGGCCTGGCGCACCCAGATGTCGATCAGCACCGCCACGATCAGGATGCCGCCGATGAAGACGTTGATCCAGTGCTGCGGCATGGCGAAGCCCTGAACGTTGAGCTGCAGCAGCGCCCGGATCAGGGTGATCACTGCCGCCCCGGCGAGCGCCCCGATCACGGTGCCGTAGCCGCCGAAGATCGAACCGCCGCCGATGATCACCGAGGCGATGGCGTCGAGCTCGCGGAACTGGCCGGCCACCGGGTTGAAGCTGCGGAAGTAGGCGACGTTGATGATCCCGGCCATTGTCGCGCAGAGCGCCGCCAGCATGAGCGCGAGGAACCGCACCCGGTTGGTGTTGATCCCGGCATAAGCGGCGGCGCGAATGTTGCCGCCGGTCGCATAGACCTTCTGCCCGAACGGCATGTAGGCGAGCACGACGCCGGCAATGAGGGCGACGAACAGCATCCAGATGGTCTGGACGCTCACCACCTCGGCGATCGAGCGCAGGAGCCCGTCCGGCAGCGAGATGCGGTAGTGCAGCAGGATGTCGTTCACCTTGCGGCCAAGCAGGTTGTAGCCCTCGGGCCAGCCGGTGAGCTGCTGCCCGGCGACGAACCAGGCGGCGAGGCCGCGGGCGATGTAGAACATGCCGAGCGTGGCGATGAAGGCCGGCAGCTTGAAGCCGACGGTGACGATCGCGTTGACGAGGCCGGCGCACATGCCCGCGAGCAGGCCCATCGCCACGGCGGTCACGGGGTCGGCGCCGAGGACCTTGAGAAAATAGGCGGCGGTGCTGCCGGCGAGGGCAAGCACCGCCCCGACGGAGAGGTCGATATCGCCGGCGGCGATGACGTAGGTGAGCCCGATGGTGATCAGCGCAAGCTCGGTGTAGTTGAGCAGGATCGCGAAGCTATTGGACAGGTTCCACCAGTAGTCCGGCCGGAGCGCGAGGCCGGTCAGCCACAGGAGCACGGCCAGGATGATGGCGAGCGCGTCGCGCCGGGCGAGGAACTTGCCGAACCCGGTGGCCGACAGCGCCATGTCGGTCGCCATCGCGCCCTTGGTCTGCACCCCCTCGATCGCGATGCTGCCGATCTCGTAGGCCGGTGGCGGCGGCCGGCCGCGGAGCCAGGCCCAGAGGCGCCCTGCCACCTGGCGGCGGATGAGATAGGGCTCGATGAGCACCGCGACGATGAGCAGCAGCCCGAGGAACACAGGCACCGCGCCGACCGGCAGCGAGAAGACGGCGTTGACCGTGATCTCCTCGTCACCGATCTTGATAATGCGCGTGATCGGCCAGCCCTCACGCAACACCTTGTCGAGCAGCACCACCAGCAGGGCGCCAAGGCAGGATCCGACGACCCGGCCGCGGCCGCCGAGGATCGAGGCGCCGCCGATGATCACGGCGGCAATGACGATCAGCTCACCGCTGACGCCGTAGAGGGGCGTCACGCCCTTGTCCTGGGCCGCCGACAGCAGGCCGGCAAGCGCCGCGCAGAGCGAGGAGATCAGGTAGGCTCGGATGCGCACCCAGTTGGTCGGGATGCCGGCATAGGACGCCGCCTGCTCGTTGCCGCCGGTGGCGAAGGTCTCGTAGCCCCAGCGCGTCTTGGCGAGCACATAGGCGCCGATTACGGCGACAATGACGAAAATCACGATCTGGTTGTTGAAACCCAGGGCGTTGGTCTCGCCGAGGTGGAAGAACAGCGGATGCTCGCTCGCCTTGGCGGGATAGTAGATCGACTGACCGTGGGTCAGCGCCAGCACGAAGCCGCGGCCGATGAAGAGGATGGTCAGCGTGGCGATGAACGCCGGCACCTTCAGGATGGTGACGAGCACGCCGTTGATCAGCCCGATCAGCGTGCCGAGCAGCAGGCAGAGGACCACCGAGGGGACGATGCCGAGATCGAGGAAGTTCGGCGCGAACAGCCTGGCGAAGACGACGGCGACTAAGCCGTAAGTTGAACCGACCGAAAGATCGAGGTCCTTGTTGACGATGACGAAGGTCACCCCGACCGCGATGATGGCAACCCGCGAGGTGTCGCGGAGCAGCGAGTGGAACGCCCCTGTTGACCCGAAGAACGCGGGATTGACGAGAGCGCCGCCGAGATAGAGCAGCAAAAGCAAGGCAACGAGCCCCACCTCCCAGCCGCCGACAATCTGGGACGGCGCACGGCCAAGTGATGTGGTCGCGGTAAGCGCCATGGTCTCTTCTGGTCGATTTCCCTGCTGCCGCATTGCGGGAGAACTTGCGCCCTCCCGCAATGATTTCAGACGTTCCGAGCGGACTCAGTTCTCGAAGCGCTTGCCGACGTCCTCGACGGTCTCCTTCGTCACCAGTTGGGCACGTGTGTCGAGGTTGGCCGCCGCGATTCCGCGGTCGATCTCCAGATAGAGCTGCATGACCGGCCAGAAGCCCTGCAAGAAGGGCTGCTGCCCGAGCGCACCGGTCAGATCGCCGCTCTTCATCGCATCCTGCTGGGCCGGGCCGAGGTCGAAACCGTAGGCGCAGATCTTGCCGGTCATTCCGGTCTGAGCGACGGCCTTGGCAAGCGCCGGCGTGAACACGTTGTTGCCGGCGAACGCGCCAACGACGTCGCCGCGCGACTCGAACAGCGTCACGATGCCGTTCACCGGATCATTCGGATTGGTGTCTATACCGGTGTTCTCCGGACCCGCGTCGACCTTGAAGGCATCGAGCTTGCCGGCATCCTTCAAGCCCTTGACGATGGCGTTGAAAGCCGAAGTGACGCGATTGTTCACCTCGATGTTGCCCATTGCGGTCGACGACGGCAGGACGATCGAACCCTTCTCGATGCCCTTGTCCGCGAGGCACTTGACGAGCGCCTCGCCGGCGATTGCGGCAGCGGAGGCGTCCTGGCCGGTGTGGCCGATGCCGCTGCGGTTGAGGATCGTGCCGTCAAAGGAATTGGTCGTGGCGACCGGTATGCCCTTCGCCTCGGCGGCCTTGACGATGTCGTTATAGGCGCCGACCTGGGGCGTTGTCATGATCAGCCCGTCGATCGTCGGATCCTGCACGATCTGGTTCAGGATTTCGATCTCGCGGGCAGGGTCGTCGGTCGGCGATTCCGAGCCGAGCAGCAGGATCTTGGCGCCGATCAGGTTGCCGGCGACGGTGGCGCCGACGTAGACCGGATCGAAGAAGCCATTGCCGGCAGTGTGTGTCACGATAGCGAAAGTGAGGTGGCCATCGGCCGAATGGAAGTCCTTGGTACCGGGGGCCTCCTTTGCAGCTTCTTCGAAGCTGTAGCCGCCGACCGCCTTATCGACACCGCCCGATTGTGCGTAGGCGTTCGATACGCCGAGCGATAACGCCGCGGCACACGCCGCGAGCGAGAAAATGCGTTTCATGATTTTCCTCCCTTGCAACCAACGGTCGGAAGCCGTTCGGGCGCGTTTATTCAGGGATTCCGAATGCTTCCTCCCACCCCTCATATTCTGCCCAAAGCCCGCCCACGTAAATAGTGCTCCCACTTTCACCGATGTTCAGAGCGGAAGCCGTCGTCGCTTCACAAGAAGCGCCCGCTCTGACTTCTTGTAGGAGCCGGCGAACCTTCGGTTTTCCGGCTCGCTTGCAGCCAGCCACAGCTAGTTGGTCACGACGATCCGCGTGTTGCGGAAGCCTGCCTGCCTCACCATCGAATAGAAGGCGGCGGCATTGGCGGGGTGCAGCCGGACGCAGCCATGCGACGCCGGACGCCCGAGAGACTTCACCGCGCCCGTGCCATGGATGGCGTAGCCGCCGCGGTAGAACACCGAATGAGGCATCGGCGACATGTCGTATTTGCGCGAATACCACATCCGTGCCGTTCGTTGCGGCCGGTAGGTGCCTCGCGGCGTGATATAACCTTGGCGTGCCGTGGATACGCGCCAGCGGTAGACCGCCTGACCATATCTTACAGTCATCGTCTGCGATGACACGTCGATCCTTGCAACCAGCTTGGCTGCCCAGCCCTCGACCGAAGAACCGAACAGCATTGTTGCCAGTAACGCTACCATGAGAACGGTCTTTTTCATGCGATCAAACCCCTTTGATTGCCCTTGCCTGCCTGCCTTCATGCTATTCTTCTTCTTTTGGCAAGTGAATGAGGTAACCACACACCTCTAACGAAATCACCAATCCAAAGCAGCGAATTTGAACGATTTCCCGCGATAGTTGCCGCAACGACACGCAACCAAGGCGCACCCACCAACAGGCTTGCCAAAGGGCGTTGTTGGCTGCTCAATTCGCCGAATGAACGAACTTCTCCTGAAAGCGGTCGATGATCGGATCGACGACCTGGTCGCACTGACCGCCGACCTGATCCGCTTTCCGACCATCAATCCGCCCGGCGAAGCCTACCGGCCATGCGCCGAATACGTTGGAGCGCGGCTGAAGAAGCGCGGTTTCGACGTCGAATTCATCCGCGCCGAAGGCACGCCCGGCGATACCGATCGCTACCCGCGCGTCAATGTCGTCGCCCGCTTCGATGGCCGCTCGCCCGGCGCCTGCGTGCATTTCAACTCGCATATCGACGTGGTCGAAGCCGGCGACGGCTGGAGCCTCGATCCCTTCGCCGGCATCGTCAGGGACGGCAAGGTCTATGGCCGCGGCGCCTGCGACATGAAGGGGGGCTTGGCCGCCTCGATCATCGCCGTCGAAGCCTTCATGGAGGTCTTCCCCGACTTTCCGGGCGCCATCGAAATATCAGGCACGGTCGATGAGGAGTCTGGCGGCTTTGGCGGCGTCGCCCATCTGGCCAGGCTCGGCTATTTCTCCAAGCCGAAGGTCGATCACGTCATAATCCCCGAGCCGTTGAACAAGGATCGCATCTGCCTTGGCCATCGCGGGGTGTGGTGGGCGGAGATCGAAACCAAGGGCGAGATCGCCCACGGCTCGATGCCGTTCCTCGGTGATAATGCGGTGCGCCATATGGGCGCCGTGCTGGGGGCTTTCGAGGACGAGCTGTTCCCGGCGCTCGACCGCAAGGTGACAAGCATGCCGGTCGTGCCCGACGGCGCAAAGCGCTCGACCATGAACATCAACTCGATCCATGGCGGCCAGACGGAGGATTTCCGGCCCGGCCTGCCCTCGCCCAACGTGCCCGATTCCTGCCGGCTGACCATCGACCGCCGCTTCCTGCTCGAAGAGGATTTGGGCACGGTCAAAAGCGAGGTGACCAATATCCTCGACCGGCTGAAGCGCGAGCGGAAAAAATTCGACTACGAAATCCGCGACCTGATGGAGGTGCTGCCGCTGATGACCGAGCGCGATGCGCCGGTGGTCAAGGCGGTGGCGCAAGGCATCATGGAGATATTCGACCGCGAGCCCGACTACGTCATTTCGCCCGGCACTTACGACCAGAAGCACATTGCCCGCATCGGCCACATCTACGACTGCATCGCCTATGGCCCGGGCATTCTCGACCTCGCCCATAGGCCCGACGAATGGGTCGGGATATCGGACATGGTCGAATCGGCCAAGGTGATGGCGATCGGGCTGAACATACTGCTCAGGAGCGCACGGTAATCCGGCAGCGACGGGGCAAGCTTCAATTGCTTGAGTCGGCGGCTAACGGAAAAACATTCCTGCTGGCGCTGCCGGAAAGCACGAAACGCAATTTACTCCTCGGCGAAATCACGCTTCTATCCACCGGGTTTTGAACATTTTTTTGAGCATATCGGGAGCTGCACGATGAAATTGTGGAAAACCATTCTCACCGCTGCGGGCCTGATTCTGGCCGCCGGAACATCGGCATTTGCCGCGCGGACCGATCTGGTCATCGGCATTCCGCTCGAACCCCCACATCTCGATCCGACCGCGGGTGCCGCGGCGGCGATCGATGAAGTGCTTTACGCCAACGTGTTCGAGGGGTTGACCCGCATCGGCCCGAACGGCGAGGTGCTGCCGGATCTCGCCGACAGCTGGACCATTTCCGATGACGGCAAGGCCTACACCTTCAAGCTCCACACCGGCGTGAAATTCCATGACGGCACCGATTTCAACGCCGACGACGTGAAATTCTCGCTCGACCGCGCCCGTGCCGACAACTCCGTCAACGCGCAGAAGGGCCTGTTCGCTGCCATCGATACGGTCGAGGTGGTCGATCCGACGACGGTCAAGATCGCGCTGAAGAACCCGCAAAGTTCCTTCCTCTACAATATGGGTTGGGGCGACGCGGTCATCGTCGCGCCTGAGACAGCCGACACCAACAAGGAAAAGCCTGTCGGCACCGGGCCGTTCAAGTTCCAGAGCTGGGCCAAGGGCTCCTCGATCACGCTGATCAAATCCGACACTTACTGGGGTGCCCCGGTTGCTCTCGACAAAGCCGAATTCCGTATCGTCACGGATGCCGCAGCCGCCGTGCCGGCGCTGCTTTCCGGCGATGTTCAGGCCTTCCCTTTCTTCGATCCCGACAGCGTCGCGCAGATCCAGGGCGACCCGCGCTTCAAGGTGGTGATCGGCGCGACCGAGGGTGAGACCATCCTTTCGATGAACAACAAGAAGTCGCCTTTCGACAAGCTGCAGGTCAGGCAGGCGATTTCGTTTGCGCTCGACCGCAAGGCGATCATCGACGGCGCCTCGGCCGGCCTTGGCGTGCCGATCGGCTCGCACATGTCGCCCGCCAACAAGGCCTATGTCGACCTCACCGGCCTCTATCCGCACAATGTCGACAAGGCCAGGGAACTGCTGAAGGAAGCCGGCCTGGAGAGCGGCTTCAAGGCGACGCTGAAACTGCCGCCGCCTTCCTATGCGCGGCTTGGCGGCGAGATCATCGCGTCGCAGCTTCGCGACATCGGCATCGATCTGGAAATCGTGCCCGTGGAATGGGCGCAGTGGTTGGACCAGGTGTTCACCAAAAAGGACTACGACCTGACCATCGTCTCCCACACCGAGCCCAATGACATCGATATCTATTCGCGCAAGGATTATTACTTCAACTACGACAATCCGACCTTCGACAAGATCATCGCCGATCTGAACCTCACCTCCGATGAGGCCAAGCGCATGACGCTGCTCGGCGAGGCGCAGAAGATACTGGCCGACGACGCCGTGGTCGGCTTCCTCTACGAACTACCGAAAGCCGGCGTCTGGGACGCCAAGCTCGAGGGTTTTTGGGAAAACGCGCCGATCCAGGCCAACGATCTGACCAAGGTGAAGTGGACGGAATGAGGCAGCTGACAGAAAGGCGAAACTTGCACTCCGTCGCACCCCCCTCTGTCCTGCCGGACATCTCCCCCTCAAGGGGGGAGATCGAGCCCTCATCGCGGCTTTCGCTAACCATCAGCGTTGCAAGGCCAGCGCCGGCATGGAAACTGCCAATCTCCCCCCTTGAGGGGGAGATGTCCGGCAGGACAGAGGGGGGTCCGGCGCGACAGCCCGACCGCTCGATCGCTTCCGTTCCGCCCCCATGACCGCCTATCTCCTCAAGCGTCTTGCCATCGCCCTCATCACGCTGGTTCTGGCCTCCATGGTGGTCTTCGCCGTGCTGGAGATCATTCCCGGCGACCCGGCGCGGCTGATGCTTGGCATGAACGCCAGCGCCGACCAAGTCGATTTGCTGCGCAACCAGATGGGTCTCAACGCGCCCCTTGCCTCGCGCTATCTGCACTGGGCCGGTGGCTTGCTGAGCCTCGATTTCGGCCGTTCCTACACCTATTCGGTGCCGGTCATCGATCTGGTCCGCGAGCGCGTCGTTGTCTCCCTGCCGCTGGCGCTGATCGCGCTGGCGCTGTCCACTATCATTGCCATTCCGGTCGGGCTGTTTTCCGCCGGCCGGCACGGACGGGCCGGGGACACGATTGCGATGGGTGCCGCCCAGCTTGGCGTCGCCGTGCCGAACTTCTGGTTTGCGCTGATGCTGATCTACCTGTTTGCCGTCTGGCTGCGGCTGGTGCCGGCGGGTGGCTTTCCGGGGTGGAGCGCGGGCGTCTGGCCAGCACTGAAATCGCTGTTCCTGCCGGCGATCGCGCTCGCCCTGCCGCAAGCGGCGATCCTCGCCCGCGTCACCCGCTCGGCGCTGATCGAAGTGCTGAACGAGGACTATATCCGCACCGCCCGCGCCAAGGGCCTGCCCTATCGCGCGGTGCTTTGGCGGCACGCGCTGCGCAACGCCATGATCCCGGTGCTGACCATTCTCGGCCTGCAATTCGCCTTTCTGCTCGCCGGCACCATCATCATCGAGAACGTCTTTTACCTGCCGGGCCTTGGCCGGCTGGTGTTCCAGGCGATCACCCAGCGCGACCTGATCGTCGTCGAAAGCGTCGTCATGCTGCTGGTCGCCGCCGTCATCGCCGTCAACCTGCTTGTCGATCTCTCCTATGCGGTCGTCGATCCGCGCCTGAGAAGCCGCCAATGACGCTGCGCTTCGACATCCCGGAAGAAAATTTTGCCGACATCCTGGCCAAGGCCTTCACCAACCGCTCGTTTCTCGCCGGCTTCGTCATCACCGCACTGGTGGCAGTGATTGCCATCGTCTCGTTTTTCTGGACGCCTTTTGACGTCACCAGGCTGATCATCGCCGACAAGACCCAGGCACCCTCGCCGGCGCACTGGTTCGGCACCGACCATTTCGGCCGCGACATTCTTTCCATGATCATGGTCGGCGCCCGCAATTCGATCGCCGTGGCGTTGGTGGCGGTCGGCATTGGCATGGGCATCGGCGTGCCGCTCGGCGCCTTTGCCGCGGCGCGCGGCGGCATCGTCGACGAAGCGGTGATGCGGCTGAATGATCTCGTCTTCGCCTTCCCTGCCCTGCTCTCGGCGATCATGATCACCGCCATTTTCGGGCCGGGCGCGCTCAACGCCATCATCGCCATCGGCATCTTCAACATCCCGGTCTTTGCCCGCGTCGCCCGGGCCGGTGCGCTGGCGATCTGGCCGCGCGAATTCATCCTTGCCGCGCGCGCCGCCGGCAAAGGCAAAACGCTGATCACGCTGGAACATGTGCTGCCCAACATCGTCACATTGCTCCTGGTTCAAGGCACCATCCAGTTCGCGCTCGGCATCCTGGCCGAAGCCGGGCTTTCCTATGTCGGGCTGGGCACACAGCCGCCAATGCCGAGTTGGGGGCGGATGCTGTTCGATGCGCAGACCCGCATGGTGGCGGCGCCGTGGATGGCGATCTTTCCAGGCATGGCGATCGTCGTCACCGTGCTTGGCCTGAACCTGCTCGGCGACGGTATTGCCGACATCCTCGATCCCAAATCGCGGCGGCAGCGATGAGCTTGCTCGAAATCGAGAAACTGTCGCTGAGCATCGGCAACACACCGATCCTGAGGGATGTCGAGCTCTCCGTCGCGCCCGGCGAGGTGATGGGGCTGGTCGGCGAATCCGGCTCGGGCAAGTCGATAACGGCGCTGACGGTGATGCAGCTTCTGCCCTGGGCGGCGCGCGCCACGGGGCGCGTCACCTTCGACGGCATCGACATCCTTGCGGCCAGCGAAGACCAGATGTGCGCGCTGCGCGGCGACGATATCGGCATGGTTTTCCAGGAGCCGATGACGGCACTGAATCCGGTCAAGACCATTGGCGAGCAAGTCGCCGAAGGCATCCGCTGGCACACCAGGGCAAGCCGAGCCGACGCCGAGGACCACGCGCGAAAAATGCTCGACCGGGTCGGCCTGCCGGCGGCGCAGTTTCCTTTGTCACGCTATCCGCACGAGCTTTCCGGCGGCCAGCGCCAGCGCGTCGTCATCGCCATTGCCTGCGCGCTGAAACCCAAGCTGCTGATCGCCGACGAGCCGACGACGGCGCTCGACGTCGTGCTGCAGGCGCAGATCCTCGACCTGTTGCGCGACCTGGTCGCGGAAAACCGCATGGGCCTGCTCTTGATCTCGCACGACCTTGCGGTGGTGACCGAGATGGCGGATCGCATCACCATCCTGCGCCATGGCGAAGTGATGGAGGCCGGCGACACGGCGCGCACTTTGTCGGAGCAGCTTCATCCCTACACGCGACAACTGGCGCAGGCCTCTATGCATGTCCCGGCGCGCGCCAGGACACATGAGGTCGGCCTGGACAACCCCCTGCTCCAGGGTGCCAAACCCCTGCTCCAGGTAGACAGCGTGACGCGGGACTATCCGGGACGTCGAAAATCGCTGCTGAAGCGGGCGGCCCCGATCCGCGCCGTCGACGATGTCTCGTTTTCGATTGATCCCGGCCAGTCAGTGGCTCTGGTCGGACGTTCGGGCTGCGGCAAGTCCACGCTTGCCCGCATGGTCCTGGCGCTGGACGGGCCGACATCGGGAACGATCCGGTTTCGGGGGCAGGTCATCACCGGCAAGAGCGAGGCTGAGCTCAAGCCGGCGCGCCGCGACATGCAGGTGGTGTTCCAGGACCCTTACGGCTCTTTCGACCCGCGCCTGAAGGTCGAAAAGCTGGTCGCCGAGCCACTGCACGTCCTGGAGAAGAAGCCGACGAATGCCGAGCGGCGCGAGATGGTGGCAAAGGCCTTGCACGAGGTCGGCCTCAGCCCACGCGACATGGACAAATATCCCCACGAATTTTCAGGCGGCCAGCGCCAGCGCCTGTCGATCGCCCGCGCTATCATCACCCGTCCCAAACTGGTCGTCGCCGACGAGCCGGTCTCGGCCCTCGATGTCTCTATCCGCGCCCAGGTTCTCGACCTGTTCGCCGAGCTCAACCAGAAGCTCGGCATCGCCTACGTCTTCATCACCCACGATCTGACCGTCGCCCGCGCCATCACCGACGCGGTGATGGTCATGCATGAGGGCAAGATCGTCGAGCGCGGTAGGACGAGCGAGGTTCTCGACCATCCGCAATCCGAAGCCGCCAAGGCGCTGGTCGCCGCGGCGCCCGATTTGCACAGGGCAATAGGGCGCCGGTTACAGGAACAAGGGTGAGCGGCGGGCCGCTTCAGGCTTGCGTTTGCGGCTTCACCGCATCGGCAGGGCTGATGTCGAGCAGGTCGAGCGTGCGGCGCAAGAGCTTCATCTCGTTCCCGGCAAGTTGTGAATCGGCCTTGGCGATCTCGGCCATGTGGCGGGCAAGCAGCTTGCGCCGCTCGACGTCGAGGTCACGAAACTGCGCGATGGCTTGCGAGCTGTTGGTCTCGTAGCCGAACTCGTTGAGATATTCGATGACGCTGTCGATGCTGGCTTCCGGAATGCCGAAGGCTTCCCGGCAGATGCGCCTGAGCGCGACCATTTCGCTCTCGCTGACCGAGCCGTCGGCGAGAATCATACGAAACAGCATGAGCAGTTCCGCCGACAGCACAGGATCGTCCGCAACCTTGCGCACGCCGGGGTCGCCGTCGAAGATCAAGCGTATCTGGTCCAGTAAAGCGAATGCCATCAGCGTCCCTTTCCGATTCGTCAAATGCATGTCGCTCAAAAGTGCGTAGCGGTTTTGAGATAACGACATGCATAAAACAAAAGAGCCAAGCGCGTCGCGGCGCGCTTGGCATAGGTAGCGCGGAATCGGCCTTGCGCAAACGGGTCGGCTGGGTTCGAACGGGGCAATCGCTTCAGGTTTTTAATTCGCCTCCTCATCCTTTTCCGGGCATTGGCGCTGCCCTTCACCTGCCTGCCGGCATCCTCTCCCCGTATAGCGACGGGGAGAGGGGCGCTCTCGTCACCGGTTTCGCCAATCACCAGCGTCGCAGGAAGGGCGCCGAAGCTGCGGCCAGCCCCTTCTCCTGCCCGGCAGGGCGATGAGGGGCGGCGCCAAGATCGACAATTGGTGGTCTCCGCCACAATTTGGAAACTGTCATCCGTCTGAAGGGATTGCCCCTCGTGATCGAACGCGCCGCATCCTTCTGTCCACTTCCCACCAAGCTGCTGGCCGATCCGGCGAACCCGCTGCGCGCGCTGATTGGTGTGTGACGGCGCGCCTGATAGTATGCGGTTGTACGAATCATGTTGGAGGAGCCACACATGAATCTCAGTGCGCCTACACAGCTTATTTTCATCATATCCCTTGTTATCGCCATTCTCGGCCTTCTTGCCGCTTTTGGCGTCCTTGCGTTTATTCCCATACCCGCGGTTTGGATTGCCCTCATCGCTTATATCGTGCTTGCCGGTGGCTGCTTGATGCGCGGCGCTTAAGCACTCGGATCTCAGGCAACTCGGAGCGCCCGGCCACAAGCCGGGCGCTTTTGATTTGGAGGGATGGTCTGTTAGACTCCATGGGCGGAAGGAAAGCTCATGCCCGCCGAGAGCGAAGACGGCAGCCGCCATGAAAATCCCGGCCTCGACCCGTTCGAGATGGTGCGGCGCGCGCCCGGCCCTCGGCTCCGGTGCGCGGTCACCGACATCTGCGGCTACCGCGAAACAATGCCCGGCCGTTTCCGCAACGTCGAATATGCATCGCTGATCGTCCCACTGGTCATCAGCTTTGCTGAACCCTTCGCCATCGGGCTCGGCAAGGAGCCGGGCGACAATGACCGCTTCGCCAGTTTCGCCGCCGGCCTCTATGCCGGTCCGGTGGTGATCGAATCCTTCGGTGGCGCCTGCTGCGTCCAGGTCAATTTCACCCCGCTCGGCGCACGACGCTTCTTCGGCCTTCCGATGAGCGAACTGACCGACCGCATGGTCGGCCTCGACGATGTGCTTGGCCTCGAAGGCATCGCGCTGCGCGAAAGACTTGGCAATGCGCGCGACTGGAGCGCACGCTTTGCCACCGTCGAGGCATTCGTCGCCGCGCGGCTGACTGAGAGCCGGGAAACGCAGTCCGAAATCGCTTGGGCCTATGAACGGATCATCGTCTCGGGCGGCCGCATTCGCGTGTCGTCGCTCGCCGACAGGATAGGCTGGAGCCGCAAGCATCTCGCAGGAAAGTTTTCCAACGCGATCGGCGTCGGCCCCAAGACGCTGTCGCGCATCGTCCGCTTCAACCGGGCGCTCGGCCTTTCAAGGCACGGCCAATCCGGTTGGGCCGATATCGCCGCCGATTGCGGCTATGCCGACCAGGCGCATCTGGTTCGTGAATTCCGCAACCTTGCCGGCGAAACGCCGACGACGCTTGCCACCCAGGCATAGACGCTCAGCGTCTTTACAGAGAAC
Source organism: Mesorhizobium sp. M6A.T.Cr.TU.014.01.1.1 (assembly GCF_004022765.1). NCBI lineage: Bacteria > Pseudomonadati > Pseudomonadota > Alphaproteobacteria > Hyphomicrobiales > Phyllobacteriaceae > Mesorhizobium > Mesorhizobium sp. M6A.T.Cr.TU.014.01.1.1. Next base: position 94,256 of record NZ_RZPG01000020.1, on the reverse strand, counting down.
GCTCAGGTAACATTTCTTCAAGACGGGCGAACAGCCTTCGCCCAGACTGGGTTATCCACCAATCCAAACGAAGGAGATCGTCATGCCGAACACCACCGAAGCGCCCAGGCTCTATCCAACCTTGCGCTATCGCAATGCCGCCAAGATGATCGACTGGCTGGGCGAAGCCTTCGGCTTTGCCGTTCATGCCCGCTACGGCGAAGGCGATATCGTCCATCACGCCGAACTGACTTTCGGCTCCTCGATGATCATGCTGGGCACCGCACGCGACGACAAGTTTGGCCAGATGATCGGTGCACCGAGCCCAGGTGGTGGCAGATCGATCTATGTTGCCGTCGACGATGCCGATGCCGCTTATGCCAAAGCAAAAAAGGCCGGCGCCGAAATACTGGAAGAGCTGACCGACCGTGACTATGGCAGCCGCGAGTTCATCTGCCGCGATCCGGAAGGCAATGTCTGGTCCTTCGGAACCTACTGGCCGAAGGCCACCGAGCCCGCCAGCTAACGCGCGAGGGCAAAAATCGCGTCGCAGTCGAGGTGGGTCTCCAGCTTGGCTGCAACCTCGTCCAGCGCCCGTTCGACCTCGGCGCGGTAGTCGATGCCGCCGCCTTTGACGCCGAGGTTTTCGAGGAATTTCGCCCGAAAAGCGTCGGCGGAAAACAGCCCGTGCAGATAGGTGCCCGATACCTTGCCGTCGGTCGAGATAGCGCCGTCATCGACGCCATTGATGACGGCGGATGGCCGCAGCGTGTCCGGACCGGTGGTGCGGCCGAGATGGATCTCATAGCCTTCGAGCGGCAGGTCGAATTGCACCGAGTGCGCGCTGACGTTGCGCACCGTCTTTTCCGGCTCCATCACCGTTTCGACGTCGAGCAGGCCAAGCCCTTCGGTCTCGGTAACGCTGCCCTCGATGCCGTCGGGGTCGCGCACGATACGGCCGAGCATCTGAAAGCCGCCGCAGATGCCGACCACATGCCCGCCGCGCTTGCGATGGGCGACAAGATCACGGTCCCAGCCATTCTCGCGAAATCTCAGGAGATCGCCGATCGTCGACTTGGAGCCGGGAATGACCACCAGCCCGGCGTCCTCCGGGAGATGCTGACCGGGCGGCACGAAGACAACCTCGACTTCGCGTTCGGCCTTGAGCGGGTCGAGATCGTCGAAATTGGCGATGCGTGAAAGCATCGGCACCGCGACCTTCAACGCGCGCTTCTCGCCGGAAGTCAGGCGCTCAAGCACAACCGAATCCTCCGAGGGCAACCGCGCCGCCGCCTTCAGCCACGGCACGACGCCAAAACAGTGCCAGCCGGTGAACCTCTCGATCGCCTTGATGCCGTCATCGAACAGCGAGACATCGCCGCGGAACTTGTTGATGAGGTAGCCGACGATCATGCGCCGGTCCTCTTCCGGCAGGATCAGATGGGTGCCGGCGATCGAGGCGATGACGCCGCCGCGGTCGATGTCGCCGACGAGGATCACCGGCACGTTGGCGCGCGTGGCAAAGCCCATATTGGCAATGTCGCGGCTCCTGAGATTGATCTCGGCCGGCGAGCCGGCGCCCTCGACGATGACGAGATCGGCGCCTTCGCCGACCTTCGCCCAGGAGTCCAGCACCGCATCCATCAGTTGGCCCTTCAGCGCCTGGTAGTCGCGCGCCCGCGCCTCGCCGAACACCTTGCCCTGCACCACCACTTGCGCACCGGTATCGGTCTGCGGCTTGAGCAGCACCGGGTTCATGTGGACGGAGGGCGCCGCGCCACAGGCGATCGCCTGCAGCCATTGGGCGCGGCCGATCTCGCCGCCGCCGGCACCCGGAATGTCGGCGACGGCTGCGTTGTTCGACATGTTCTGCGGCTTGAACGGCCGCACTTTCAGCCCACGTTTTTTCGCTGCGCGGCATAGCCCCGCGACCAGCACCGTCTTGCCGACATCGGAGCCCGTGCCTTGCAGCATGATCGCTCTGGCCATCAGTCCTTGCCCTGTGCCGTCGTTCCGGTGATCGTCGACTTGGCCGCCAGCGGGCCGCCGCGCCAGATGTAGAGCGCCAAGAGAGGCTCCTTGCCGGTGCGCATGGCGTGGCTGACATCGGAGGCATGGTGGATCACCTCACCCGCCTCGCGCCTGCGAAATTCGCCTCCGCCCATGCGCCATTCGGCGCCGCCGGTCAGCGGAATGTAGATCTCCTCGGCGACGTGATGATGGTCGGGATAGACGATATCAGGCCCGAGGATCAGCAGGCCAGCCGCAACCTCGTCGTTGACGAAATGGCCGCGCGTGCCGAATACTTCCAGCCACCCGTAATTGTCGATGAACGTCTTGCCGAAATCCGCCTCGCCGTAGGTCTGCCCCCAGTGCAACTCCCCGCGACGCTCGGCAACCAGCCGCACCAATGGCTGGGCGTTCGCTGCAGCGAGCTCGACGATTCGGTCGAGCTGGCGCAGGCAAGCGAGCGGATGCGGCTCGAGCGGACGCGCCGGCATGGCCCAGCCGATCCGGGCCACGGCATCGCGCACCAGCGCATCATCGAACGTTTCGAGAGTGGCATGGGAACGTTTGAGCAGCTCATCGAAATTTGTCGTCACGCCTTGCTCCAGACACGCATTAGCGCACACCCGCTTCACAGATGGTCGGCTTGCGCGGCGGCATCATTGGTCTAGATTGAGCGGCGCGCAAAGCCAAAAACGACAGGCCAGCAGGCCGGAAACATCAGGGAGCACGCTATGGACGCCGCTGTCGATGCGAGCACCAGCCAGTTCGAGCTCAACGAGGACCAGCGCGCCATCCAGGAGATGGCCGAGGCCTTCGCCGCCGACCGGGTCGCGCCGAATGCGCTCGACTGGGACCGCAACAAGCATTTTCCGGCAGATGTGATCCGCGAGACGGGCCCGCTCGGCCTTGGCGGCATCTATATCAGCGACGATGTCGGCGGCTCGGCGCTCGGCCGGCTCGACGCCGTGCTGATCTTCGAGGCGCTTTCGCGCGCCGATCCGGCATTTTCGTCCTTCATCTCGATCCACAACATGGTGGCGTCGATGATCGACCGCTTCGGCAGCAACGAGCAGCGCCAGCGCTTCCTGCCGAAGCTGACCTCGATGGAATGGCTGGCCAGCTATTGCCTGACCGAGCCGGGCTCGGGGTCAGATGCCGCGGCGCTGAAGACGCGAGCGGTGAAGGGCGGCGACTATGTGCTGAACGGCGTCAAGCAGTTCATCTCGGGCGCCGGCGACAGCGACATCTACATCGTCATGGCGCGCACCGGCGCCGACGGGCCGAAGGGCATTTCCACCTTCGTCGTGCCGAAGGATGCGCCCGGCCTGTCCTTCGGCGCCAACGAGCACAAGATGGGCTGGCACATGCAGTCGACCCGCCAGGTCATCTTCGAGGACTGCAAGGTGCCTGCGCAAAACCTGCTCTCGGCCGAAGGCGCCGGCTTCGGCATCGCCATGGCCGGGCTCGACGGCGGCCGGCTCAACATCGCCGCCTGTTCGCTGGGCGGCGCCCAATCGGCGCTCGACAAGGCGCTGGCCTACACCGCCGAGCGCAAGGCCTTCGGATCCAAGATCAACCAGTTCCAGGCGCTGCAATTCAAGCTCGCCGACATGGAGACCGAGCTGCAAGCAGCGCGCATCTTCCTCTACGCCGCCGCCTCGAAGCTCGACCGCAACGCGCCCGATGCCTCGAAATGGTCGGCGATGGCCAAGCGCTTCGTCACCGACATCGGCTTCAACGTCGCCAATGACGCCCTGCAACTGCATGGCGGCTACGGCTATTTGCACGACTACGGCATCGAGAAGCTGGTCCGGGATTTACGCGTCCACCAGATTCTCGAAGGCACCAACGAAATCATGCGCGTCATCATCGCACGCGCCCTGATCGGCCGCTAAAGCATCTAGCCAGTGGGCAGTAGGCAGTAGGCAGTAGGCAGTAGGTGAAAGATGACCGGCAAGATCAATTCGTACAAGGATCTTATCGTGTGGCAGCAGGCGATGGATCTGGCCGTCACCACCTACTCATTGACCAAGGCATGGCAAAAGAGGAATTGTATGGGTTGACCAGCCAAATCCGCCGCTCAGCGACCTCTATCCCCGCAAACATCGCGGAAGGTTATGGCCGAGACAACAGAGGCTCTTATCAACAATTTCTCAGAATAGCCCAAGGGTCGCTGAAGGAGTTCGAGACGCACCTCCAGATCGCTGAACGCATTGGCCTTGCCACCCATGATCAAGCCTATCACATGCTGTTAGCAACCGAGGGCATCGGAAAAATGCTTCGCCAACTTATTATCAAGCTTGCGCCCAAATAGACCGCCTACTGCCTACTGCCTTACCCAAATCACGGAGCGCCATTATGACCACCATCGCCTTTATCGGCCTCGGCAACATGGGTAATCCGATGGCCGCCAACCTCGTCAAGGCAGGGCATACCGTGCACGGGTTCGATCTGATGCCGGAAAGCCTCGTCATCGCCAGGGATCATGGCGTCGTCGTCATGGCCAATGCCATTGCCGCGGTGAAGGGCGCCGATGTGGTCATCACCATGCTGCCGGCCGGCAAGCACGTCCTGTCGGTCTACGAAGACATCGCGCCCAAGGCGAAAAAAGGCGCGCTGCTCATCGATTCCTCGACCATCGACGTCGAATCGGCCCGAAAGGCCCACGCGATCGCCGCAAGACATGAGCTTTTGTCGATCGACGCGCCGGTTTCCGGCGGCACCGGCGGCGCCACCGCCGGCACGCTGACCTTCATGGCCGGTGGCTCGAAGGACGCCTTCGCCAAAGCCGAGCCAGTCCTCAAGCCAATGGCCGGCCGTATCGTCCATTGCGGCGATGACGGCGCCGGACAGGCGGCAAAGATCTGCAACAACATGATCCTCGGAATTTCGATGATCGGCGTCGCCGAAGCCTTCGTTCTGGCGGAAAAGCTCGGCCTGTCGCATCAGGCGCTGTTCGACGTCGCCTCGACCTCCTCCGGCCAATGCTGGTCGCTGACCACCTACTGCCCGGTGCCTGGTCCGGTGCCGACATCGCCGGCCAACAATGGCTACAGGCCTGGGTTTGCCGCAGCATTGATGCTGAAGGACCTGAAACTGTCACAGGAAGCCGCGCAAAGTGCCGGCGCGGTGACGCCGCTCGGCGCCGAAGCCGCCCAGCTTTATGCGCTGTTCAACGCCCAAGGACACGCCGGTGCCGATTTTTCCGGCATCATAAACTTTTTGCGCGGTACCCCGGCGTAAGCCTCGAACTCGACGAGGCTTTTCGATTTCCCGGCAAAAGAAACATCGCAAATTTAGATTTGCTTAAACTCTCGATAACCCCCCGGTAACGATGTGCCTGTAAAACGGAATGCGAGGCGGCATATCGCATCCGCCCGGCGCTCCGGATCAGGTCTCGCGTACCGGAGCCCGTAAGTTTCGCAAGTGTTCCGTTAGCGAAGCGCCATGCGTATCTGGCAAAGCCGCGTTCCCGATGGAGCGCGGTTTTTGCATTTCGTATTCTTCAAGGACAGTGACACGATCGCCCCGGCGCGCCTCCAGATGATCGTCGGCCTGGTGGCGGCGATCCTGAGCTACGTCGACCCACAGGTGGCCGCTCCAGTGCTCCCTAGCGCGAGGGTTCCGGTCGCTCGTCATGTTCGTTCCATGGCCTCGCGATCGAATCCCCCCGCCGCCGTGAGCACGATCTGAGATGACCTAGCTCCTGAAGCTCATTGGATCGAACATCATGAAACCTTCTCATTTTTAAGCCGTTATCGCCGGTATGTCCGAGGCTAAATTCAAGCCGAAATCGATCTCCAAATCGCGCGATGCCGAGAAGTCGCGCCAGGAGAAGCAATCGACTGTCGAAGTCGCGTCTGAGGTCGCCGGCGCGGCCCCGCCGCCGGACTTCATCGAACCCGATCCAGAGCTCACTCCTGAGGAGGCCGAGCAGGCACGCAAGAGATACTTGCTGAGGCGTTTCTGGATCAGCGCGCGCGGTTATTGGGGCCGCGGAGGCGATAGGCTCGCATGGCCGTTCACGATCGGGCTCTTGGTCCTGATCATCATCAATGTCGGCTTCCAGTATGGGATCAATGTCTGGAACCGCGCAATTTTCGACGCCCTTGAGCAACGCAATGCCCGCACCGTTTATATCCTGAGCGCCGTTTTCGTGCCGCTCGTGCTCGGAAGCGGCAGCCTTGTCGTTGCGCAAGTCTTCCTTCGCATGACGATTCAGCGCCGCTGGCGTTCCTGGCTCGCCACCGCGGTCATCGCGCGTTGGCTTGCAAGCGGCCGCTACTTTCAGTTGAACCTCGTCGGCGGCGATCACCAGAACCCCGAAGCCCGCATCACCGAGGATTTGCGGATTGCCACCGAATCTCCGGTCGATTTCATCGCCGGCGTCATCAACGCGTTTCTGTCGGCCTCGACCTTCATCGTGGTGCTCTGGACGATCGGTGGGGCCTTGACCCTGACGATCGCAGGTTCGACCGTGACCATTCCCGGCTTTCTCGTCATCACCGCGGTAACCTATGCCGCGATCACATCCACCTCGATGGCGGTCATTGGCCGCCACTTCGTCCGCCTCTCCGAGGAAAAAAATCAGGCGGAAGCCGAATTCCGCTACACGCTGACGCGGGTGCGGGAAAACGGCGAGAGTATAGCATTGCTCGGTGGCGAGGAGGAGGAGCGTAGCGGCATCGGCAAGACGTTCGCCCATGTGCTCAAGCAATGGGCGCTTCTTACAGGCCAGCACATGCGCACAGCGCTGGTGTCGCAGGGGGCAAGTTTGTTTGCGCCTGTCGTGCCCGTTTTGCTTTGCGCTCCAAAGTTTCTCGAAGGCAGCATGACACTTGGACAGGTAATGCAGGCTGCCTCTGCCTTTGCCATCGTGCAGGGCGCGTTCGGATGGCTGGTCGACAACTACCCCCGTCTCGCCGATTGGAACGCCTGCGCACGGCGCATCGCCTCACTGATGATGTCACTCGACGGACTCGAGCGCGCGGAACAGAGCAACACACTGGGACGCATAAAGCGCGGCGAAACTGCAGGCGATGCGATGCTCAGCCTGAACAATCTGTCCGTGTCGCTCGACGACGGCACCGCCGTGGTCAAGGAAACTAGGGTCGTGATCGAACCAGGCGAGCGGGTGCTCGTTGCCGGCGAATCCGGCTCAGGCAAGAGTACGTTAGTGCGGGCCATCGCAGGTCTGTGGCCGTGGGGTGGCGGCAGCGTCAACATCCGCGCCGACAGACGGCTGTTCATGCTGCCGCAAAGGCCTTACGTACCTACCGGGACGCTTCGCCGCGCAGTCGCCTATCCAGGCGCCGCCGATCGCTGGACGCTGGGTAAGATCAAGGCTGCCCTCAACAAGGTCGGACTCGATTATCTGAACGACAAGATCGAGGACGACGCGCCATGGGACCAGACCTTGTCGGGTGGCGAAAAGCAGCGGCTCGCCTTCGCACGTCTTCTGCTGCACAGCCCCGATATCATCGTGCTGGATGAAGCAACGTCAGCACTCGATGAAAAGAGTCAGGACAAGATGATGGAGATGATCATTCACGAATTGCCGAAGGTCACCATCATAAGCGTAGCGCATCGCGCCGAGTTGGAAGCCTTCCATAGCCGCAAGATCACATTGGAGCGGCGCGAGGGCGGCGCAAAGCTTGTCAGCGACGTCGATCTTGTCCAGCGTAAGAGCAGACGGAACTTGCTTGTGCGATTTCTCGGGCGCCGGCGCGCCTACCGAAACGCAGCACGACATTGAGCAAAGCGGCGCTGCCCGAGACAAAAAGTGAAGTCCGCCGGGCGGGCCTGGGGCAAGGGCAGCAAGAAAGCAGCCCGCGCCGCGCGCACTGCGAACTAAGTCCGACGTCTGCTCGATGGCTTGGCGATGGCGGCTTGGCCGACAACTTCGGGCGCATCGCCGGCCCCGATGGCAGATGATCGTCGGCCTGGTGGCGGCGGTCCTGACCTACGTCGACGACCACCGCGTCAGCTGCACTATTTGCGTGCGAGCACGACGTGAGCCTCTTGGGGGAATGTCAGCTCCCCTCCAGTTGAATAGATTGCCAGCGAGGAACTTACATCCCCCATGATCGCTGCGATGACTACGTCCCGTTGTCCGGCATCCATTCCGCTGACCAGCCCAGCCTGCGGAGTCGCTGCCAGCTGTAGTCGCACATATTCCTTTGACGAGGGGAATCGGATGTTCTGTGTCGTCGTGTGGATGGTCACCTGACGAAATCCCGCCCCGGTCACAAATCGGTAAAGCTCGTCCGCGTCGGCGAGTGAATGCTCGGACCGTTTCGTCGCCGAAGCGCCTGGACCGAGATGCCGATCCAGGGCATCCGCCAGCGCCTTTGCCGCAGGAGTATGCTCAATAGCGCTGAAAACGCTTAAGGCCAGTCGGCCGTCAGCCACCAGAACCCGGAACATCTCACGCAGCGCACTCGATCGGTCCGGAAAAAACTGCAGTCCGAGCTGGCAAAGAACCAGATCGAAGGTGGAGTCAGGGAACGGCATCTCGAGCGCGCTTCCCTCGTGCCAGTCAATACGCGGTCCAGCGCCGCTAGGGAGCGATCGAGCAACGGCAAGCATGCCCGTGTTGATGTCGAGGCCGATGACCTGCCCACTTCCCATACGCTCGGCCGCCGAGCGTGCCACCACGCCTGTGCCGCAAGCTACGTCCAGAACCCGCTCACCAGATCGAGGCGCAGCACGATCCACCAGGTCGGCAGCCCACAGGGCTGTGATTGCCGGAACCAGGTAGCGCTCGTAGAGTTCCGCGGCGCTACCTTCCAGCTGCCATTGCTCCTGCCGGGCCATAGCGTCCCTCCCGCACAATGAGCCGCTCCGACAACGGGCCCGATCGGCGCTTCAAGCAGCCATCATAAAGCGCCTATCTGTCACAGAGCAACCGGGCGATAGAAACAAGGATACAGAGCAGATCGTTAGGACGGTCCGCACACCTTGCGAGCGTCGCTTTCTGGAGCTGCGTTAGTCAGTCGGAGGCTAATGGCGTTTTTAACGGAACGCTAATATAAAAGGACGTTCGAACGAGCAGCGCCTGCCAAATCCCTGAGGGAATGCCATGCGAAGGTTCATCTTCACGGCAATGTGTATCGCCGCCGCAACGGCCGCTAACGCCCATGATTGGTACGAAGACAAGATTGACCCAGAGACGAAATTCAGGTGTTGCGGTGGTTCTGATTGCCGCGCCATACCTCGGTCTTCGGTGCGGTCCAGGATAGACGGCGGTTACACTTATTTGCCGCATAATTTCACCATCCCACGGGACCGTGTACAGGAATCCCCGGACGGCCAATACCATATCTGCGAGAATACCTACGTCGTAACCAATCAGCTGTATTGGCGTTGCTTTTTCGCGCCTCGTGTCGATGTCTCTCTACTTCTCGCACGTTAAGGTAAATACGGCGCGTCGCGGCCGCATTCCTCGTAGCGACCCTTGGTGAGCGGCTCCTCCGGTTGATACTCGCAGGACAGCCCGTCGACCCTGGGGCAGGACCGACACGGCGCGCATCAGATTGATGTTGCGGTCGATGACCCATCGAATGCTTCTGGAAGCTGACCTTCTTGGGGTTCGTGCTCAGGGTGTAGGAGACCTGATTGCCAAACTCACGGCCGATCCTCGCCTGGCGAGATCTTCGGCAGAATGCGGCATTCAAACGCCGGGCGTCTGGCTGCAGGACACCCGGCGATCGTTTTACCCTACCGCTTGCGCAAATCCGCTTGGGCCAGATCAAGCGCCTTGGCGATGCGGCCGCAAGCCATGTCGATTGTCTCGCGCGTCCAGATCAGCGGCGGCGACAGGATCATCGTGTCGCCGGTGGCGCGCAGCATCATGCCTTGCGCAACTGCGTGGTCGCGGACAAGCACGGCCGCGCTTCCGGCCGGCAGGAAGCGCTCCTTGGTCGCCTCGTCCCTGACGATCTCGATCGCCCCCATCAGCCCGATCGAGCGCACTTCGCCGACCAGATCGTGACCGCCAATGTGCTCCTGCAGCGCCTTGGCGAAATAGGGTCCAGTGTCGTTCTTGACCCGATCGACCAAACCTTCCCGCTCCATGATCTCGAGGTTCTTCAGCGCCACAGCGCAGGCCACGGGGTGGCCGGCATAAGTATAGCCGTGATTGAACTCGCCGCCCTTCTCGACCAGCGTCGCGGCGATGCGATCACCGACCAGCAGCGCCGACAGCGGCTGATAACCGGAGGTCAGCGCTTTGGCGGTGGTGATGGTATCGGGCTCGATGTCGAAGGTCTGAGCTGCGAACCACTCGCCGGTGCGGCCATAGCCGGTGATGACCTCGTCCAGCATCAGGAGGACATCGTATTTGCGGCAGATGCGCTGCACTTCCGGCCAATAGCTCATCGGCGGTATCTTCACGCCGCCTGCCCCCATCACCGGCTCGCCGATGAAGGCGGCGACCTTGTCGGCACCGGCTTCGAGGATGGCGTCCTCGACGGCCTTGGCCGCGCGCAGGCCGAAATCATGGTCGCTTTCACCGGGCAGAGCCAGCTCGTAGGCATAGGGCATCATCACATGCACGATGTTGGGAACCGCGCCGTTGAGCTGCTTGTGCATCGGCTCCATGCCGCCCAGCGAGGCGCCGGCGATGGTCGAGCCGTGATAGGCGGTCTTGCGCGAGATGATGCGGTTCTTCTCCGGCTTGCCTTCCAGTGCCCAATAGTGGCGGACAAGGCGCAGCGCCGTATCGTTGGCCTCCGAACCGGACGAGCCGTAGATCACCTGGTTGACGTGCTTCGGCGCCAGTTCCGCCAGCTTTTTTGCCAGCAGCACCGGCGTCGGTGTCGAGCATTTGAAGAAGGAATTGTAGTAGGGCAATTCCTTCATCTGGGCGTAAGCCGCGTCGGCCAGCTCATCGCGGCCGTAACCGATGTTGACGCACCACAGCCCGGCCATGCCGTCGAGGATTTCCGTGCCTTCGGAATCGTAGATGAACGGACCGTTGGCGTGAGTGATGATGCGTGAGCCGGCCTCGCGCATCTCCTTGTGATCGGTGAACGGATGAAGGTGATGCGCAGCATCGATCTGCTGAAGCTGCTTCAGCGAATAATTCTGGTAAGTCATGTCTGATCTTTCCTCTTGAACCAATCCGGCGTTTTGCAGCCGGGGCGGATTCGTCAGAGGAGCGCGGGTGGCGAATAGCCGATGCGAGCGCAAAGCCGCAAAAGCTCGGCGCGAAGCGTGCGCGGCGACGGCGTCACCGCCACCCCAAACGCGCAACATGTCCCCATCCGAGCCATGCAGCACCTTATGCCGCCTGATGCGATCAGTTCAAGTCGTTCCGTTCAAGCGGTGCTGGTCAGCGCACGTTGCAGGAAAACATACTTCATTGCGGCCTGTGCCGCTTGCGGCCGGCGATCACCGCGCCCGCCATGGCCGCCCTCGGTCTCCTCGAAGAACAGCGTCTTCGCATGGCCGGCAGCCTGCAGCCGCCCGGCCATCTTGCGCGCGTGGCCGGGGTGGACGCGGTCGTCGGCGGTCGATGTCGTTAGCAGCACCGGCGGATAGGCAGCGTCGGCCTTCACATGCTGATAGGGTGAGTAAGCCGCCAGCCACGCGGCGTCTTCCGGCTTAGCCGGATCGCCATACTCGGCCATCCAGGAGGCGCCAGGCGGCAGCTCGGTGTAGCGCAGCATGTCGAGCAGCGGCACGTCGATAATCACCGCACCGAAAAGCTCGGGATGCTGGGTCAGCGAAACGCCGGTCAGCAGGCCGCCATTCGAGCCGCCTTGGATGCCGAGCGTCGCCGGCGTGGCGACGCCGCGTTTCACGATGTCTTGCGCGACCGCGGCGAAATCGTCGAAGGCCTTCTGGCGATTGGCCTTGAGCGCAGCCTGGTGCCAGTTCGGACCGAACTCGCCGCCGCCGCGGATATTGGCCTGCACATAGGCATTGCCCTTTTCCAGCCACAGCCTGCCGCGCACGCCGGCATAGCCGGGCAGCAGCGGCACTTCAAAGCCGCCATAGCCATAAAGCAATGTCGGCACCGGACCGTCCTGGTCGCGTTGCCTGACGACGAAGTAAGGGATCATGGTGCCGTCTTTCGAGCGTGCCTCGAACTGTTCCGACACAAGGGACGAAGCATCGAAACGCGCCGGCTGCGATTTCACTGTTGTCAGCGTCGCAGCATCGTCGTCCGACCAGATGATCGAGCTCGGCGTCAGGAAATCGGTGAAGGAGAAGGAGACGCTGGAGCCGAAATGTTCGGCATGGGCGATGCCGACATTGCCATTCTCCGGCAGCGCGACAGGCTTCAGCGACCAGCGGCCGTCATCGCGCTCGCAGACGACGACCTTGCCGCGCACATTGTCCATCAGGTTGATGAACAACCGGTCCTGCGTGCGGGCAATGCCGGCGATCGAAACCCGATGCGCCGGCTCGAGCACGGCATCGATTGGTCCCAACGCATCGGTTTCGATCCAGCGCGCGAAATCCAGCGAATAGAGGCCGTCAGGCTGGCACAGCGTGCCATCCGGCGCCGTCCACGGGCTACGCACCCCGAAGACGAACTGATCCCGGAACAGCGCCGTGTCGGTGACGTCGTCCGGCAGCGGGAAGCGCCTGTTCTCGCCGGAAGGCAGACGCAGAAAACTGTGCGAGGCAAAGAAGTCGAGCGTCCGGGTCAGAAACAGATGCCGCTTGTCGCCGTCGAACTCGAGGGAACCGCCGGCGGCGAGATCCTGCTTCTGCGCCTCGAAGATCGGCGTCGCATCCTCCAGCCTGGTGCCGCGCTGCCAAAGCTTGACCACGCGTGGATAACCGGACTGGGTTTTTTCGTCCTCCTCGAAGGCGGCCGAAACGATGACGGTGTCCTTGTCCAGCCAGCTGAAGCCCGATTTCGAGGCGGGCGCGCGAAAGCCACCCTCGACAAAGGACTTGGTGTCGATGTCGAATTCACGCATCTCACTGGCGTCGCCACCATCCGGCGACAGGCTGAGCAGGCAGCGGCTGAAGTCGGGGTAAAGCCGGCTGGCGCCGCTGAACACCCATTTCACGCCCTCTTTGGCGGACAGATTATCGAAGCCGATGATCGTCTCCCAATCCGGCTTCTCGGTCTTGTAGGAAGCGACCGTCGTGCGCCGCCAGAGGCCGAGCACATTGGTCTTGTCCTGCCAGAAATTGTAGACATGGCCGCTGAGTGCAGACCCGACCGCAATGTTGTCCTCGGCCGTCATCAGGTCGAGCGCGGTCTGGAAGGAGGCCTGGTAGGACGGATCATCCTGCAATTCACCTGTTGTAACCGCGTTCTGACGGTGGACCCAGTCGAGCGCTTCCTTGCCTGTCCTGTCCTCCAGCCAGAGAAAGGGATCCTCGGTCTCGCCAACTGGACCCTGCTGCTTCTGTGCGATCGACTTTGTCATGTGGTCTCCGAAAAATTCGTCGAGTTCGGTGCCACAAACATCGGCGTGGCGCTATCGAGATTCAATTGAAACACGTAAAATGAACGGCCTCCGTATAGCTAGGCCTTCTGCGTGGGGTGAAGGAAACTTCATGCAACGTCTCTACATTGCGAATGAGAAGTTTGATCCGGTCAACGGCACAGGGTGGAAGGAGTACATTCAGTGGTCGGGCCTTACCCAGTTGACCGAGGTTGTCACGCTCGACGGGATGCTCTGCGCATTCGCACTACCAGAGACGAAGGACAGCCACTGGCCCCACATTGTTAACGAAGACAACATGCTCAACTTCTTTGTGGACCTGGACTTCCTTCTTTCGGAGTTGGCGATACGAGCAATCTCAACGTCCTTGGCGTGATCCGAAGGCCATCAACGGACGTGCGCCACCTTGATTGGAATGGATTCACGTTCCTCGGCTATGACTTGCTGGACCAGGACGTTTCAACAAGCGCACTAACCAATTGCGGCGGCTTTCCGGAAGCATTCGCGAACTCGGAACTCTCCAGCGTCGGACTGATCCCAGACTTTAATCGCGCTGTTGAAATTCAAGGAACGCTGCGAAGCAAATACTATCCACCTGAACACCACGCCGATTGTGACCTCCGGGCTATTTTCAGACAGCAAGGCAATTAAGGCTACTCCGATACGTAGCTCACACGATCCGCCGCCGCATGACGGTTGTAACCGCCAGCGCCAGGCAAATCGCGCCGAGCGTGATCGGCAGGCCGCCTGCACCGAGAATATCCATGGCGCCGCCCGCCAGCGGCGGTACAGCGATGCCGCCAACGCCCCACATCAGCGAGAAGGCGGCGTTGCCGGCGACCAGCGCCGAGCCGGTGAAGCGCTCGCCGAGTTCGATGATCGACATCGTATAGATGCCGTAGGAAACCGCGCCCCAGATAAAGACGCATGGCCAGATCAGCGGCGTCTCGATGAGAACCGGCAACAGCACGCATCCGAGCACGGTCAGTGACACGCAGATAAACCGCACCAGACGCGCCGTCAGCCGTTCCGCCAGCAGGCCGAGCGGCACCTGCATGGCGATGTTGCCGGCGATCATCACCGACAGCAGCGCCGACATGCGGGCTTCGGCGATGCCGTAATAGGTCCCGTAGACCGGCAGCAGCGCCAGCACCGCCTGTTCGAAACCGGCGGCGACGACGACCGCCGACAACAGCAGCCATGCCATCGGCATGAACCCCATGACCGAAACCCGGTGCCCGGCCTCATCGACCTTCGGCAGCCGTCGCAGCACCAGCGCCAGGCAGGCGCCGCAAAAAACGAATGCGACGATGCCGACGAGAAACGGCGGCCATCCTTCGGTGCCGACGGCAAGCAGGCACAGCGGGCCGGCCGCGAAACCTGCCGAAATGACTGTGGAATAGATCCCCATCACGCGACCGCGGCGCGCCGGCGGCGCCAGGGCGATCACCCAGATCTCGCTCAGCACATAGAGCGGATTGGTCACCACGCCGATCAGGAAGCGCAGCGGAAACCACAGATAGACATTCTGCGTCCAACCGATCAGCGCCAGCGTGATCGCGGAAAGCGCTGCGCAGGTGAGCGCCGTGCGCCCTGCCCCGAATCGGCGCGCCAGCGCCGGGATGAGCGGCGACGAGACGATGAAGCCGACCGGCGTCATCGCCGCAGACAGCCCGATCATGGCCGGCGAGATGCCTTGTCGCTGCAGGATGAAGCTCAGCAGCGGATAGGAGAGCCCCTGCGCGATGGCGAACACCGAGACGGTCGCGATTACCCCGGTGAGCGCCGCCCACGGCATTCCCGTTTCGTTGCCGCTGGTGCCGGTCGCAACCATTCTGCCATCCCTGCATTGGAGATCTGCTCGGCTAGTCACCCAGCTACCGGTCCGGTCCCGCGAAAGAAAGGGCCGGCCAGCAAAAACCATTTGCGCCAACGGATCGCCGGCTCAACGGTTCCGGCGTCCGGACGACCGGTAGAGCGCGAACGCGATCAGCAGCGCATCGAGGCCAGCGATCACCGCCGGCAGGCCGAGCGGACCGATCCCCTGCATCAGCGCGCCGGCGCCGGGCGGGCCGACAATGCCGCCAGCGCCCCACATCAGCGCGAAGGCTGCGTTGCCGGCGACGAGTGCTGTTCCCTTGAACCGGCTGCCTAGCTCGACCAGCGCCATCGTATAGACGCCGTAGCCGACCGCGCCCATCACCACCAGCACGGGCCAGACCAGCGGCGTCGTGATCAGGAGCGGCAGCGAGAGCGCGCAAGCGGCCGTCGCCAGCGCGCAAAAGACGATCATCGCCCGGCCGCCGAAGCGCTCGGCCATCAGCCCAAGCGGAATCTGCAGCAGGATGTTGCCGGCCGACAGCGCCGTCACCAGCGCCGCCAGCGTCGCTTCCGGCAAGCCGTAGCCGGTGCCGAAGACAGGCATCAGCGCATAGGTGCTCTGCTGGACCGCGGCCGCAACCAGGACCGCCAGCAGCAGCGCCGGCGCCAGCTTGGCGAAGCCTACGATGCCGCCCGAGACCTGGCCGTCATCCTCGAAACCGGTCAATTTGGACGAGACGGCGCGCAGGATCAGCGCACAGAGCGCAAAGCCTGATATCGCCGCGACGAAGGGAGGCCATCCCGATGTGCCGACCGTGATCAGGATCAGCGGCCCCGCCGCGTAGCCGGCGCCCAGCAGCGTATTGAACACCCCCATCACCCGGCCGCGGCGCGTCGGCGGCGCCAGCGACAGCGCCCACACCTCGCCAAGCACATAGAGCGGATTGATGACCACGCCGACGAGAAAGCGGATGATGAACCACGCCACCCAATCCTGCAGATAGCCGATGCCTAAGAAGCAGAGCGCGCCGGCCAGCGAACAGCCGACGGCGAGGTTGCGCGCGCCGACCAGACGGACGGCCGCCGGCACGAACGCAGCCGACAGGATGAGGCCAACCGGCATCATCGCCGCGGAAAGACCGATCAGCGCCGGAGACATGC
Organism: Mesorhizobium sp. M6A.T.Cr.TU.014.01.1.1; assembly: GCF_004022765.1. Classification (NCBI taxonomy): domain Bacteria; kingdom Pseudomonadati; phylum Pseudomonadota; class Alphaproteobacteria; order Hyphomicrobiales; family Phyllobacteriaceae; genus Mesorhizobium; species Mesorhizobium sp. M6A.T.Cr.TU.014.01.1.1. Next base: position 77,871 of record NZ_RZPG01000020.1, on the reverse strand, counting down.
CTTGCCGCTGCATCAACAGCGTAAACAGCGGATAGCTAAGCCCCTGCGCGGCGCCGAACATGGCCAAAGCGGCAGTGACGCCGGCAAGCGCTGCCCACTGCGTTGCCGCCTCGCCATCGCTCGAACCGGTCGCGACCATTCGCCATCCCTGTGAATCGCCCACCCTCGGGGGGTCGGCAAGCTACCCGGCTAGCGGTTCGGTTTGGGAAAAGGAAGGGCCGCCCGGGCAAATCTGCTGCGCCACGTCATCCGCTCCGTGCGTGTGCCCAACGATCGGTCAGCTGCCCTTCCGACATGTCGCTTCCCTCGTCCTAGTGGTCGCCGCCTCCGCAATGGCGGGACAGCCGGCGGTCCATTATGCCGCCGCACTGTCGCAGCGTACGAGGCTTGTCATGACCGCCGCCCTTCATCCCGCCGAACCGGCATTGGCAAACGATCGCGCCCGTCGCGGCGGCCGCGCGGGCAAACGTGCCGGCGCAGCGGCGGCGTTCGAGCAGCCGCCTTTCCGTCAGCTGAAAATCCCGCTGACGCCGACGAAGCTGGTCTCGGACGACGAGCTGGAATCGATCCACCTCGCCTCGTTGCGCGTGCTGCGGGAAATCGGCGTCGACGTGCTGCACGACGAAGCAAGGCGCATCATGAAGGCACATGGCGCGGATGTCCGCGAAGGCAGCGAGCGAGTGCGCTTCGACAGCGACATGATCCTCGAACTGGTTTCGCATTGTCCGTCGGAGTTCACCATCCACGCCCGCAATCCGGCGCACAATGTCCGCTTCGGCGGCGACAATCTGATCATCTCGATGATGGCGTCGGCGCCCAATTGTTCCGACGTCGACCGCGGCCGCCGGCCGGGCAACCAGCAGGACTACCGCAACTTCCTCAAGCTCGCGCAGATGCACAACATCCTGAACTGCACAGGCGGTTATCCGGTCGAGCCGATCGACATCCATCCGTCCGTCCGGCACCTCGAATGCATCCGCGATCTGAGCGTGCTCACCGACAAGGTGTTCCACATCTATTCGCTCGGCAAGGAGCGCAATGTCGACGGCATCGAGATCACCAGGATCGCGCGCGGCATCAGCCACGAGCAACTGCTCGAAGAGCCGTCGGTGTTCACCATCATCAACACCAATTCGCCGCTCAAGCTCGATGTGCCGATGATGGAAGGCATTATCCAGATGTCGAGCAAGGGCCAGGTCGTCATCGTGACGCCGTTCACCCTGTCGGGCGCCATGGCGCCGGTGACGATAGCCGGCGCGCTGGTGCAGCAGAATGCCGAAGCGCTGTCCGGCATTGCATTCGCCCAGATGGTGCGCAAAGGCGCGCCCGTCGGCTATGGCGGCTTCACCTCGAATGTCGACATGAAGTCCGGCGCGCCGGCCTTCGGCACGCCGGAATACATGAAGGCGCAATTGGTCGGCGGCCAGCTCGCCCGCCGCTACAACATCCCCTACCGCACCTCCAACACCTGCGCCGCCAACACGGTCGACGCACAGGCCGCCTATGAAAGCGTGTTCTCGCTATGGGGCGCCATCCAGGGCGGCGGCAATCTGATGATGCATGCGGCCGGCTGGCTGGAAGGCGGCCTGCGCTGCTCCTACGAGAAGACCATTCTGGACATCGATCTGCTGCAGATGATGGCGGAATTCCTGACCCCGCTCGACCTCTCCGAGGAGGCTCTCGGCTTCGACGCCATCCAGTCGGTCGGTCCGGGCGGCCATTTCTTCGGCACCCAGCACACCCAGGACCGCTACAAGACCGCCTTCTATTCGCCTATCATCTCCGACTGGCGCAATTTCGAGACCTGGGCGGAAGCCGGATCGCCGACGGCTATCGAAAAAGCCAATCGGGTCTGGAAGGAGCGGCTGGCGACCTATGAAGAGCCCTACATGGACCCGGCTATCCGCGAGGAGCTCAACGCCTTCGTCGAGAAACGCCGGTCCGAAGGCGGCGCGCCGACCGATTTTTGATGATTGTGTCGTTGATGAACTGATCATTCGTATGGATTTGATGAACGGTCGACCCCCACTCCGTCGAGCTACGCTCGACACCTCTCCCCCGATCGACGGGGGAGAGGAAGGGCGCGAAGCGATTCCGGCTGGCACCCTTCCTCTCCCTCCGGAGGGGGGAGAGGTGGCGCCGCGAAGCGGCGACGGAGTGGGGGAAGCCGTTCATGAAACGCGCAGTCGCCGCAAAACAGGGACAACGAAGCGAGCGCGTAGCCTTCGGCAAGCGGGCAATCAGGCGGAAGCACTGCTTTGGCTTGAACTAAAGGCGCGCAAGCTTGGCGGCTACCGCTTTACGGGTCAGTTCTCCATCGGCCCCTTTTTTGCAGACTTTGCTTGCCGCGAAAAATGGCTTGTCGTTGAAGTCGATGGACACCAACATGCCGGCAGTTCATATGACCGCCGCCGTGACGATTTCATGCGCGCCCAAGGTTATTCGATCCTGCGTGTTTGGAACCATGACGTCCTGAAACATCGTACTTCCGTCTGTGAAACCATCCTTGCCGCGCTTGATGGCAGGCTGGCCGAAGACATCGCTGTATCCGACCTCCGCTTTGTTTTCACGCCCCGCTCACTCGATTCAATCTCTTCAAAAACGGAACTATCTTCATGAAATCTCATGCAAAAGCGGTTGTCATCGGCGGCGGCGTCGTCGGCTGCTCGGTGCTCTATCATCTGGCCAAGGCCGGCTGGACCGACATCATGCTGATCGAGCGTTCGGAGCTCACCTCCGGCTCGTCCTGGCACGCAGCGGGCGGCTTCCATACGCTCAATGGCGATCCCAACGTCGCCAAGCTGCAGGCCTATACGGTGCAGCTCTACAGGGAGATCGAGGAGCTTTCCGGCCAGTCCTGCTCGCTGCACCTGACCGGCGGCGTGATGATGGCCGACACCCCCGAGCGCATGGACTTTTTGCGCCTTGCCCACGCCAAAGGCCGCTATCTCGGCATGGACACCGAGCTGATCACACCGTCGGAGGCCAAGGCGATGTTCCCGCTGATGGACGAGACGAATTTCGTCGGCGCCATGTGGGATCCGGTCGAAGGCCATCTCGATCCTTCCGGAACCACCCACGCCTACGCCAAGGCCGCCAGGAAGCTCGGCGCCGAAATCGTGCTGCGCAACCGGGTCGTCGAGCTGACGCAGGAAGTCGACGGCACCTGGAATGTCGTCACCGAGCAAGGCACGGTCAAGGCCGAGCATGTCGTCAACTGCGGCGGCCTGTGGGCGCGCGAGATCGGCCGCATGGTCGGTGTCGAGCTGCCGCTGCTGGCCATGGAGCATATGTACCTTTTGACCGAGCCGATGCCGGAGGTCGAGGAATTCAACAAGTCGACCGGCCGCGAGATGATCGGCGTGATGGACTTAAAGGGCGAGATCTACACCCGCCAGGAACGCAACGGCATCCTGCTCGGCACCTACGAAAAGGCCTGCAAGCCATGGTCTCCAGTCAACACGCCATGGGATTTCGGCCACGAGTTGCTGCAGCCCGACATCGACCGCATCGCGCCGTCGCTCGAAATCGGCTTCAAGCATTTCCCCGGCATCGAGAAGGCCGGCATCAAGCAGATCATCAATGGCCCCTTCACCTTCGCGCTGGACGGCAACCCGCTGGTCGGCCCGGTGCAGGGCCTGACCAACTTCTGGTGCGCCTGCGCCGTCATGGCCGGTTTCTCGCAGGGCGGCGGCGTCGGGCTGGCGCTGTCGAACTGGATGGTCAATGGCGACCCCGGCTTCGACGTCTGGGGCATGGACGTCGCTCGCTTCGGCGAATGGGCGAGCCTGCGCTACACCAATGCCAAGGTGCGCGAAAACTATTCGCGCCGCTTTTCCATACGCTTTCCCAACGAGGAATTGCCGGCTGCTCGCCCGGCTCAGACGACGCCGCTCTACGACACGATGCTGGCCAACAATGCCGTCATGGGCGATTCGTGGGGCCTCGAAACGCCACTCTGGTTCGCGCCGAAAGGCACGGAGCCGAAGGATATCGTTTCGTTCCACCGTTCCAACGATTTCGGGCCGATCGGCGAGGAAGTGCGTGCGACCCGCGAAAGGGTCGGCGTCACCGAGATCGCCAACTTCGCCAAATACGAAGTGTCCGGGCCGGGATCGGAAGATTTCCTCAACCGGCTGATGACCAACCGCATGCCGAAGATCGGCCGCATCGTGCTGACCCCGATGCTGAACGAGTTCGGCAGGCTGATCGGCGACTTCACCATCGCCAAGGCTGGTGAAGAGCGCTTCATGATCTGGAGCTCGTCGGCGGCGCAGAAATATCATATGCGCTGGTTCGAGAAGCACCTGCCGAGGGATGGTAGCGTCCGCATCCACCGCTTCGACCAGACGCTTGTCGGCCTCTCGATCGCCGGGCCGAGATCGCGCGATCTGCTGCAGAAGCTTGTTGACGTGGATGTCTCGACCAAGGCTTTCCGCTTCATGGATTTCCGCGAGATGGCGGTCGGCGGCGCGCCCTGCATGGTCAATCGCATCACCTATACCGGCGATCTCGGTTACGAGATCTGGATGGCGCCGGCCTACCAGCGCCTTGTCTACAAGGCGATCAAGGATGCCGGCGAAGAGTTTGGCCTTGTCAATTTCGGCATGCGCGCCTTGCTCTCGATGCGCCTGGAAAAGAATTTTCCGACCTGGTTTCGCGAGCTGCGCCCGATCTACGGGCCGTTCGAAGGAGCAATGGATCGCTTCATCAAGCTGGAGAAGAACGACTTCATCGGGCGCGAAGCGGCGGCCAAGGAACAGACAGAAGGGCCGAAACGGCGCCGTGTCTCCTTCATCGTAGATGCCGCGGATGCTGACGTGATGGGCGACGAGCCGATCTGGGCCAAGGTCGGCGGCAAGGATTTTGGCACGGTCGAAAAGCCGCACGGCTATGGCGCGCCACGCTTCGATATATCAGGCAAGGAAGTGCGCGGCTCCAGGGCCGCGGAAGGCGCCTCGGCCGTGCGCGGCATCGTCGACGGCGACTGGCGCGTGGTCGGCTGGATCACCTCCGGCGGCTATGCGCATTACGTCCAGAAATCGATGGCGCAGGGCTATGTGCCGGCCGCCTTGGCCGAGAACGAGAGCGCCGGACTGTTCGAGATTGAAATCCTCGGACACCGGCGGCCGGCCCGCATCAATGTCGAGCCGCCTTTCGATCCGAGTGGCGAGAAGATGCGGGCATAGGCGGTCAGGGTTGCTGCCCAAGGCCGCCGCCCATCCCAAGGCTGCTACAACATTGTGCGGGGCACGGTCTCATGCTAGCGCAGCCGGTGCAACTGGCACGGGCGATGAGAACTCCTTGAAGTATTCGATGAAATGGGCCGAATGGCTTGCCGAGGGCAGGATCGGCCGTTTCCCCGCGGCGATCGTGTTGGTCGCGCTTTATTGCTGCACACAGGTCGTCGTGCTGTCGCTGGCGAGCCTGTGGGCGGGAACCGGGGTCGGTGTCGATGACTCCGAACAGCTGATGTATATGCGGTTTTTGTGGGCCGGCTATGGCGGCTCGCAGCCGCCGCTTTACTCCTGGCTCGGCTGGTTGACGTCGTCGGTTTTCGGAACCAACATCTTCGCGCTTAAATTACTGAAGTATTCCCTGATTTTCGTGGCCTTGACGTCGGTCTTCGTCGCGGTGCGCAAACTCGGCTATTCCCAGCGCACCGCAGTTGCCTCCATTCTAGGTCTGTTGCTGTTTCCTCAGCTGGTCTGGGAAATGCAGCACACCTTATCGCATACCATTGCCGCCTTTTGTTTTTCGGGGCTGCTGCTGCTTGCGCTCGTCGAGCTTCTGCAGCGCAAATCGCTGCTGACCTATGCCTTGTTCGGCCTGGCGATCGGTGCGGCTGTGCTGGCGAAATACAATCTTTTCATCCTGATTGCCGCGATGCTGGCGGCGACCTTATCGCTGCGCGAGACCCGCCAGGTCATCCTGCGTCCGCAAATCATGATCAGTATGGCCTTGGCGCTGCTGGTCTGCCTGCCGACATTGTATTGGACCGCCACGCATCCGAGCGAATTGCTGGCGCGCAGCTATAAGTTCGGCATCAATGAAGGCGACGGTGCTTTGCTCGTCGCGTTGAAAGGCATCATCGGCTTTGGCGATGCCGTAATGAATTTTGCCATCCTGCCGGTCGTTATTTTCGCAGTGGCGATGCTGGTGGGACGGGTCAGTCCATCGACGCTCCGCCAACGGCTTCCAGATTCGGAAAAACTATTGTGGCGCATTCTCGGCTTCGGGCTCTGCATCACCATTGTCCTGGTGATCGCCAGCGGCGCCACCACGTTCAAGGCGCGCTGGTTGTTGCCGGTCCTGCTTTTTTTGCCTGCCGCCTTCGCCGCCCGCATGGACACCCTCGGCGACAAAGGCAGGACGGCGCAAAACCTCACCATCACCGTTGCAGCCACACTGGCCATACTGATCTTGCCGGCGACATGGGCCTATCAGGTCTATGGCGGAAAGGGCCAGGGACGCGTCGTCCGTCTAGACTACCCGACGCTGTATCATGATCTGACCGCAGATGGCGCAGTCAAGACGGTCATGTCGGACTGGCACTGGGTGGGCAATCTCAGGCTCGTCGACCCAGACCTTGTCGTCCTCGGAGAAGAGGTGCCGGGTTTCGCCGCGTTGCTGCAGGAGCCCGCCGTTCTGATCTGGCTCGACAGGCCAAGCCCGGAACCGGAAATCCTGGACCGCATCAGCCAGGCGGGTTTCATCCTGGACAATGAACGCCGCAGCCTCAGGGTTCCCGAATTTCTCGGTTCGAGCGACGGCAGGCTTGTGACCGTCGTCAAGTTGAAAAAGCGAAATGCCAATGCTCCTGCGGCCGATTGAGATCGGGAGGATAGGAAAGTGAGCGAGCCAGGCGTCGAGCGACGGTTCGGTCGCCACCGCAAGATCATGCCGTTCGAGCCGGACGAAGCGGACTCTATCGACGCGTTGCGCCTGAAGTCGCGGCAGAAGGCCGCTGAACTCAACCAGCATGTGCTTGGCTACGGCGCACTGGCGGAAGCCGAGTGGCAATCTGCCGGTATTGCTGCTCCCGACCTGCCCACCATGCGCCAATACCGGCTCGACCGCATCCGCGCCGAGCTGAAGCGCCGCGACTATGCGGGAGCCCTGCTCTACGATCCGATCAACATCCGCTATGCGACCGACTCGACCAACATGCAGCTCTGGGTCGCGCACAATCCGACAAGGCATTGTTTCGTTGCCACCGAAGGCCCGGTGGTGCTGTTCGATTATTTCTCCTGCGAGCACCTTTCCGACCACTCCGGCGTCGTCGACGAGGTGCGGCCGGCTGTGTCGTGGATGTATCTCTATAGCGGCGAGCTGACCGAGCAGAAGACCCGCCGCTGGGCGGCCGGCATAGCCGATCTGGTGAGGGAACATGGCGGCGGTATCAGCCGCATCGCCGTCGATCACATCAATCCTGAGGGCGTCGAGGAACTCGCCCGCCTCGGCATCTCCATCGGCAATGGCGAAGCGCTGATGGAAAATGCGCGTCTGATCAAATCGCCCGACGAAATCCTGGCCATGCGCCGGTCGATCGTCGCTTGCGAGGCGGCTATGGGCGAGATGGAAGCAGCGTTGCGGCCAGGAATTTCCGAGAACGAATTATGGGCCGAACTCCACCGCGGCAACATTGCGCGTGGCGGCGAATGGGTCGAGACCCGGCTCTTGACGTCCGGCCCGCGCACCAATCCGTGGTTCCAGGAATGCTCGTCGCGAATGATCGAAGCCGGCGATCTCGTCGCTTTCGATACCGATCTGATCGGCCCTTACGGCTTCTGCGCCGACCTGTCGCGCACCTGGCTCTGCGGCGAAACCGAGCCGTCCACCGAGCAAGGCGACCTGTTTCGCACCGCCGCCGACCAGATCGCCCACAACATTGGCCTGATGCAGCCGGGCACTTCGTTCCGCGACCTAGTCGAGCGATCGGCGGTGCCGCCTGGTGATTGCTTCCCGACGCGCTACGGCGTGCTCTATCACGGCGTCGGCCTGGCCGACGAATACCCGACGCTGCCGCATGCGATCGACTGGACCGACGACACGCCCGACGGCGTGCTTGTGTCAGGCATGGTGCTTTGCGTCGAGAGCTACATCGGCCGGCTCGGCGGACGCGAAGGCGTCAAGATCGAGGACCAGATCCTGATCACCGAAACCGGCAACGAGCAGCTTTCAAGCTACCCGCTGGATGAGCGACTGCTCGTCGGCTGAAGGGCGGAAAGCTCAGTAGCCGCAGTCGATTTTGCGCCTGGCCTTGTCGAAAACGCGGTCGAACCGCGCTCGATTGGAGTTCCGATCCTTGGCCGGAAAGGCTTGCAGGAGCGTAGCCTTGTCGGCGCCCATGCCGGCCAACGTGTTGATCGCCAAGTCGCCATAGCTGGCATGCAGCGGGATGATCCCCGCCCGGATACGCTCCAGCAATGGCTCGATGGCGGGAGCGCCTCGCTCGCCGAGGCGGCAGAGGCCTTGCACTCCTGCCAGATAGGAATGCTGCCAGAAATTGCCCTTGTCGAGCGGCTGCAGCGCCGCGTCGTCGATCAGATAGAGCATCGTCGGGATGGCGTCGGCGCCGAACACGGAAAGCCTGGTCAAAGCCTGAAAAGCGGCGACGCGCCGGGGCGTATCCTTTGCCAGCCTTTCGAGGTCGGCACGATGCTCCGGGATCACTTGATCGGGCAGGGACTGGATAGCTATGGCCAGGCGCCCAGCTTGCGGTGCTTCGATGTTGCCGAATTTGCTTACCTTGATATCGATTTCGAAAAGCCGCGCGAAAAGCGCGTCGGCAAGCCGCGCCATGCTCTCGGGCGCCACGTCCTTCGCATATTTCGCTGCTGCGAAGACGCTGTCTGAAACGCCCAGCCGGCGGTCGTTCAGGGCTGCTATGGCGAGGTCGACATCGGGCTGCGACGCAGTCTGCCTACCGCGCAGCCTGTCAAAGAAATCATTGGCAAGCGAGTTGGTGACGGCGTCGATGGGGCCCGGCTGACTGAGCTTTGCGGCAAGGACCGCGGCCGCATCGTTCGAGTCGTCGACTGCTGGCAGCGTAAGCTCCATGCCGAGCGTGCCGGTTACGAATGCGCTCCAATCGGGCCGGTCGGCGAACTGGACGATGTAGGTAAGGTCGAGCGTTCTCGGGAAGCCGATGCGAATATCGAACTGATAGCCGGTCACATAGCTTGGCAAAAGCAGCGGCAGCAGCCGGTAGGAAGCAACGCCGGTCCATCGGTAGACCTCGGAGAAGGTTGCTCCGTCCTTGTTGTGCACAGAGATGCGGTAGACCGCGATTGTATCGGCGGTCGGATTGAGCCCTGCCTGGTAGTCGTTCACCCCACGCTTGATCTGCCCGGCGCTGACCACCGTGTCAGCTTCGGCAAGTGGCGCCTCGGATTCGATCAGGCAATTGCCCTTGGCGATCTCAAGCCGCATGCGCTCCGAAGCCTTGGGTGCGTTCCGCGCCGTGGGACTCTTTTCGAGATCAAGGAGGCGGACATCGGCAAGCTCGACTGGCGGACATGACGCCCGGCGCTCCATGTGGAAGGTCCGGGCGATGGAGGAAAAGTCCGGCTCCGGCATCTCCGCGGGATAGCTCATTACCATGATACGCCGGGCGCTGCGTGTCAGCAGCGCACGCATGCAGAAATCGTCACAGCGGGTCTGGGTCTTTGTCCAGAAGGCTGTCCGATCGGAGCGAACCGCCAGCGTCTCGGCCCGGAACGGCCGCACGATCCGGTCGTTGTCGCCCGATACCAGCGCCATCGTGGTCCGGTCCATTGACCTGTTGATCAGGAAAGGCGGCACCGCAAGCAGTGCCACCGCGATCAGCGGGCTCGTCAACCAGTTTAATCGGCCCGGGACCCCGAAGCTGATTGCCCATGTCAACAGCAGGAACAGGAACACCGGCGGGATCAGCGCCATCAGCAGGGCGAGCGGGATGCCGACGATGCTGATCGCCGCGACGATGGCTATCTGCGGCAAGAGCAGACATGGCAGTGCCGCCAGCCCCAGGACCAGCAGCACGGTCCGAAATGTCCATCTCTGAATGGTTGCCACCGCCATGGTGCTGTCCCCGCGAAGTCACGCGCAGGTTGCGCGCACATGGTGACGGTCGCGTAAAGATCAGCCCAGGCCCGGATCTATTGCCAATCAGAGTTAGCGAACGGTTGTGCCGACGGCTCCGAGAGAGATCAGCAGGTCGACGAGGATGTTCTTGACCGGCTCCGGTGTCGTTCTGGCGGTGATGAAGGGCAGGCCTTTTCGCCTTCCCGTCCAGCCAACGACCTTCACCGCTTGCGCCGCTGGCTCGAAGCGTTGCGCCAGCGCCCAGCTCTTGCAGTCGATGGCCGCGACATCGGCACGGCCCTCGGCGATGGCGACGATCGAGGCACGGTGGCCGCCGCTTTCGCTGCGCGCCGTAAAGATGTCCAGGCTTTCGCCCATTGCTTCCAGGTCGCGCGTTAGCCCGATGAAGCCGGACATCGAATCGAGGCTGTTGAAGGTAAAGTGCTTGCCACGCAGAATATCGAGCGGGACGAGAGGGCTGCCTTCGGACGGTGAACCAACCGATGGCGCTTCACCTGCCCGCATCACGAGCGCGCTCGAATAGAGTTCGCCCTGCCCGCCCTCGAAGGCATCGTAATTCGGCTGGCCGATCACCTGGACATGCGTCGACAGGCCGAGTTCCATCGGCCCCCAGCAGGTCTGCGCGAACAGCAGCGCCGGATGCAGCCAGAGGCCGTGAAAATCCAGTTCGTCCGGCGGCAGCGTCGCCGGATCGGGCGCGATAACCTTTCCGGCGGCGTCGCGGATGCCGCCTTCTACAGGCCGCAGATCGGCATTGACGCGAGCGATGGTCTGCGGCGCGCCGATGCCTTTTTGCCGGAAGGCATCACGCAGCCGTGCCCATTGGGCATCGACCTCGCTCCGCATTTCGGGCCAGTCATACATCGGCAAGGCGGCAACGAAATCGCTCATGCCGGGACTTTGATCGTTACGCTGAGAAACTGACGAGACCATTGACGCGCACCTGGCTATCGCCGCGGCGATGCCGCAAAATTCATTCTTTCGGCGGCTCGGCCGGCACCGGCGCGCTGCCAAGGCCATTGAGGCTGCGCGCCCTGACGCGCGGCTTGAACGCCCGGCCTGGTTCCGGCGCGCGCCGCAGCACGGGGTGAACGATCGGCTCCTTAGCCCTGAACGCATAAGCCTTGAGCAGCGCGAAATAGTTCGGATAGGCATAGCCATTGTTCATCCGCAGCCACTCGTCACGGCGGTCGGCAAACAACTTCGGCAACCGGTACCAGGCCACCGTCGGGCTCTTGTGATGGACGAAATGCAAATTGTTGTTGAGGAACAGGAAGGACAGCGGCGAACGCTCGACGATCACCGTGCGGCCTTCCGGATGCTCCGACCACTGGTGCTCGGCGAAAGTGCGGATCGAAATCAGCGACTGGCCGAGCCACACCGGCACCAGGATGTAGAGCCACAACGGGATGCCGAAGCCGAACTGCACGACCGGCAACACGACGGCTAGGCCGATCGCGTGCAGCAACCACGCCTTGCGGATCACCTTGTCGCCGGCAAGCATCTGCTTGGCATCGTCGATGAAGAAGCCGATGCAGGAGAGCCACGGGCCAAGCACGAAGCGGCCGACCATGGTGTTGTTGATCTTCAGCAGAAATTTCATCGCCGGCGGCAACTCGTCATGGTGCCACAGCGCCTTGTAGTAGCTTTCGGGGTCGTCCAGCGGATCGGTCAGCCGTTCGTCGGCATGGTGGTGCAGGTGAATGGTCTTGAACCGGCGGAACGGCCAGACGAGGCCTATCGGCAGGAAGACGAAAACTTCGTTGAGCTGTGCATTGCGGGTCGGATGGCCGTGCAGGACTTCGTGAGCCAACGAGGATTGCAGTGCGGCGACTAACGCCAGAACGGCGAGCGCCAACAGCGGGTACGATGGCCAGAAGAGCGAGCCGGCGACGAGCCAGGTGCCGTAACAGAAAAACGCCAGAAACACGGTCGGCCATTCGATGGCCGGTGCATTGCGTCGTCTGTTATTCGTGCTCGTCATCGATCGACCACTGCCCTTCCAGTCGCCGGAATCATTTTTGATTCCTGACAGCATTGTGTCAGGAGCGTTGAATCGCTGCAACGCGACAAAGCGCACAAGATGTTGCGATTGCGCATTTTCAGCCGCATATGTTATATTTTGTAAACAAGCTGGAGGATTCATTTACGCCTAAGGTGCCGCTTCGGTGGCTTCGGCGGATTTTTTTCCTCCCAATGGCCGGAATGACGATATGGACAAACGCGACCTGTCGACGATCTTTCGGGAGCGCCTGAAAATGCTCTTGACACGGTCCGACTTGAACCAGTCCGCCTTCGCGACGGCGGTGGGCATCGACCGTTCGGCGCTTTCGCAGTTGCTGTCCGGCGCCTCGACACGCCTTCCTCGCGCCGAAACGCTGCTCAACATCGCCGCCGAATTCAAGGTATCGCTCGACTGGCTGCTCGGCCTCAGCCAGGACGAAGGCGTCACCGGTGAAATCCGCGAGAGCCTGGAGATCGAAGAAGCGCCCGATGGCTTTGACCGCACGCTGCTGGCAAGGTGGCATGCCGAGGCCGCAGGCACGAAAATCCGTTACGTGCCGGCCGGCATTCCCGATCTTCTGCGCACCGAGGCGCTTGTCGACTACGAGGCGGGCATCGCCAACAAGAGTCGCGAGGCGCAGGCCGGTGAGACGCAGTACCGCATCGACTACAACCGGCGGCCGGAAACCGACATGGAGGTCTGCATGCCGCGCCACACGCTGGAGATTTTTGCGCGAGGCTTAGGCGTGTGGGACCGTTTCCCGGAGGCCGACCGCCACCAGCAGCTTCTCCACATGGCGACGCTGCTCGACGATCTCTATCCCACTTTCCGCCTGTTTCTCTATGACGGGCGGATGCGCTATTCGATCCCCTACACCATCTTCGGACCTTATCGCGCCGCCATTTATGTCGGCGACATGTATCTGGTGCTGAATGCGACCCAGCCGGTCCGCACGCTGACCAGCCATTTCGACAATCTGATCCGCGCTGCCGACATCAACGCGCATGAAGCAGCCAGCTTCACGCAAAGGCTGGCAGAGATGCGATTTTGACGGCCTGTTTCTCGCGTCGACATTGACGCCATATAAAGAGTTCTTTATATCCTTATCTCGACAAAGAGTTCCCCGGAAGGCGTATTTCCAATGACCAACCCGATTGACGCGCTGCTTGCCGAAAAGGGCGTTCTGCTCGCCGATGGCGCCACCGGCACCAATCTGTTCGCCATGGGGCTCGAGGCCGGCGAGGCTCCAGAGTTGCTGAACGAGACCGCGGCGGACACCATCACCAGCCTGCACCAGAACTTTGTCGATGCCGGCGCCGACATCATCCTCACCAACTCCTTCGGCGGCACCCGTCACCGGCTGAAGCTGCACCATGCGCAGGACCGCGTGCGTGCGCTGAACAAGCGCGCCGCCGAGATCGCCCGCGCCGTCGCCGATAAAGCCGGCCGCAAGGTCATCGTGGCGGGCTCGGTCGGCCCGACCGGCGAGTTGCTGGTGCCGCTCGGCGCCATGACCTATGACGAAGCGGTCGAGGCCTTTGCCGAACAGATCGAGGGCCTGAAGGCCGGCGGCGCCGAAGTCGCCTGGATCGAGACCATGTCGGCGCCGGACGAAATCCGCGCCGCCGCCGAAGCCGCCATCCGCGTCGGCCTGCCCTATACCTATACCGGCTCCTTCGACACCGCCGGCCGCACCATGATGGGGCTGTTGCCGAAGAACATACACGGCGTCGCCGATGGACTGTCGCAGGCGCCGCTCGGTGTCGGCGCGAATTGCGGTGTCGGCGCCTCCGACATCCTCGCTTCGCTGCTCGACATGACCGAGGCGAAGCCGGAGGCGACGGTGATCGTCAAGGGCAATTGCGGCATTCCGGAATTCCGTGGCGCCGAAATCCACTATTCCGGCACGCCCGAACTGATGGCCGACTATGTCAGGCTCGCCGTCGATGCCGGCGCCAAGATCGTCGGCGGTTGCTGCGGCACCTCGTTCGCTCACCTAGCCGCCATGCGCAAGGCGCTCGACGCACACACCAAGTCGGATCGCCCGACCGTCGAGAAAATCGTCGAGCGCATCGGTCCGATGCGCAACAGGCAGGCGACAGTCAACACAGCCGAGACCAGCGAAGCCCGCCGCGAGCGCCGGCGCAGCCGCGCCTGACGCTTTCGGCTACCCGGCACTTTCGTCGAGGCGTCACGACCAATGTCGGAATTACAATGTTGAAAAAGGCCGGCAAGGTTTCCCCTGCCGGCCTGCCGCACCCGCCCGTGGGTCGGCTTCCCGTATCAGAACGATCCCATCTGAAGAAAACCGGCCATCATCGCCACTACCGATTGCCGCCCAGCGCCGAGGCAAGGCGCACAAGCGAGAGGAACTCGGAGCGGTACCCGAACGGGTCTGCTCCCCGGGCGGCAGTGGCAATTTCCACGATCTTGTCGTAGCCGAACTTCGCGGTCGCATCCTCGTCGCGCAGCTTCTGGCCGAACGCCGCGACGGCAACCGAGAACCGCTGGTCGGTGCTGGCCTGGTTGAAATCAGCCACTTCGTTGGCCGATGTCACCGGCGTGGTGATCAGCTTCGAGGCATCCTCGTTCGGCAACTTGTAGCGGATCTTCACGAAGGCATATTCGTCGGCGTTGGCGGCGCCGCCATTGTTCACCGACGCCTGGCCGTAGCGAAGCGGGTCGATCTGCTCGCCGCCGTTGCCCTTCGGCGTGATCTCGTAGATCGCGGTGACCGAATGGCCGGAGCCGATCTCGCCGGCATCGACGCGGTCGTTGTTGAAATCCTCGCGGTTCAAGGCGCGCGTCTCATAGCCGATCAGCCGGTATTCCGAGACCTTGTTCGGGTTGAACTCGACCTGGATCTTCACGTCCTTGGCGATGGTGAACAGCGTCGAGGACGCATCCTCGACCAGCACCTTCTCGGCCTCCGCCAAAGTGTCGATATAGGCAGCGGTGCCATTGCCGTTCTGGGCAATGGTCTGCATCATCTGATCGTTGAGATTGCCGCGGCCAAAACCGAACACCGACAGGAACACGCCGGTCCTGCGTTCCTGCTCGATCAGCCGCTTCAAGTCGTCATCGTCGGTCTGGCCGACATTGAAGTCGCCGTCCGTGGCCAGCATCACTCGGTTGACCCCGTCCTTGACGAAGGATTTCTGCGCCAGCCGGTAAGCTTCCTTGATGCCCGCCTCGCCGGCCGTCGAGCCGCCGGGCGTCAATGTGTCGATGGCATTGAGGATCTTGTCCTTCTCCGAGACCTTGGTCGGCTCCAGGACAGTGCCGGCGTCACCCGCGTAAGTGACGATCGAGACTGTGTCGTCGGGCCTCAACTTGCTGACCAGAAGCCGGAAGGCCGACTGCAGGAGCGGCAGCTTGTCCTGCTCGTTCATCGAGCCCGACACGTCGATCAGGAACACCAGATTGGCCTTGGGCTGCTCGGCCGGCTTGGCGTCGAAACCCTTGATGGCGACATGCATCAGCCTAGTATGCTCGTTCCATGGCGTCGGCATGACGCTGACGGTCGAGTTGAACGGCATCGAGGCAGTGTCCGGACCTTTCCAGTCATAAGGGAAGTAGTTGATCATCTCCTCGACGCGGACCGTGTCGGCCTGCGGCACAACACCTTCCCTGAGCGAACGCCGCACGAAGGAATAGGAGGCCGTATCGACATCGATCGAAAAGGTCGAGACCGGGTCTTCGAGCGCGGCACGCACCGGATTGGTCTTAAAATCCTCGACGCGGTCGCGGTTTTGCTCCGGCAGCAGCATCTGATCGGCTGGTGCGGTCGAAGGCTGAGCCATCAACCTGGATTGGGCGACAGTACCGGGCACACGGCCAATCTGCGCGGCGCCATCGGCTGCAGGAGCCGTGGCACTTGAACCGCCAGCCAGCGCCTCGCGAGGCGAGGGCTCGGGCGCATTGCGAGCCAGCATATCCTGTTGCACCAGGCCACCAAGCGCATTCGACTCGGGCTTCGGCGGCGATGCCGGCGCAAGCGCCTCGGCCGCGGCGCGGCTTTCGGCGTCGACATCAGCTTTCTTCTGTTTGTCGGCCCCGGCCACGGTGAGCGGCCTCACCGTGGCCGGCGCTTTAGCCGCTGGTTTGTCGGCCAGCGTTTCGGTGATCTTCTCGTCCCCGCCGGAATGGAACGGCTGCTGCTGCAGCATATAGATGGTGGCGTATCCGGCGATCGGCAGGGCGACGAGCCCGGCAATGGCCGGCGTGGCGAAGAGCTTCTTTTGCATGATTTCACTCCAGAGCTTTTGTGCTCGCTCTGTGAGACGAAGTCCGTTCGCCGATCCTTGGGCGGCAGGTGAAGTTTTTTCGTCCAGGTCGTAAGCCCGCATGGCGGCCTCGAAGGCACGCGCCTTCGCGTCGGTGCCCGGTGCCGGTGTTGCGACGTCGCGCAGCCTCTTGAGTTCGTTATCGTCGACCATGATCACACTTCCCCGGCTGAACGCATGAGCGTCTTCAACCGTTTCTTCGCTTCATGGATGTGCCAGGAAACCGTCGTCTCCGAGATCGTCATTGCCTCGGCGGCGGCTGCGTGGCTCAGCCCTTCACCATAGACGAGCAGCACTGCGTCACGCTGCTTGCCCGGCAGCATCCGCACTGCCGCCCAAAGCGCCTCGGTCGGATCTTCAGGCTCGACTTCTCCCGAGATCAGTGCGTAAGCGCCGTAGGCGTCGATCTTGACCGTCTCGCGGGCGGTCTTGCGCATCACGTCGCGTGCCGCATTCAGCGTCATGGTGTAGAGCCAGGTGGTGAAGGCGCCGTTGCCATGATAATCGCGGATCGCCCGGCCAAGCCGGACGCAGACTTCCTGGGCGATATCCTCGGCGTCGGCCTTTTTTCCGCACCAGCGATAGGCGGCGCGATAGACGAAGTCATAGTGCCTTTCGAGCAATTTGCCGAAAGCCCCCCTGTCTCCGCCCTTCGCCCGCCCGATCAGTTCGGCGTCGGAGGCTTCGCTTTCATCCAGCATCATCGCCATCATTGCCTGTTGGACGAAGGCTAATGACGATTCCTTGGGATGATGGAAGAAATCTTTTGGGAGGCGGTCACTTGAAGACCATCTACGCCCTATCCAAGCGTCTCCGCGAACAGCGTCGCCAATCGTTTCCAGTGGCGCTCGGCGCCGGTTGCATCGAAGGCGCCGTGGTCCGGCACGCACCAGCCATGCGCCATGCCGGCATAGTTTTCGATGACGTGGTCGACCTCGGCCGTGCGTAGCGCTTCGGCCAGTCGCGCCGACTGTTCGGGTGGGAAGCTGCGGTCCACACCAGCCGTGCCGACATAGACCCGCGCCTGGATCGACGCAGCCTTCCGATGCGGGCTGTCGGCGGCATCGCTCGCCAAATTGCCGCCATGGAAACTGGCGGCGGCAACGATGCGGCCGGCCGCGGCGGCATTCAGCGCCCGCGCTCCGCCCATGCAATAGCCGACGGCGCCGACTGGTCCGGCCACCCCTTCGGCATCGAGAGCATCGAGGAAAGCGCCGCTGTCGCGGATGGTCATGTCCTGTGTCGTGCCGCTGAGAAGACCCGTGATGACGGCCTTGCGCTTCTCGTCGCTGAATGCGGTCTTGGCCTCGAAGGGGGCGTAGGGCGCGTTGCGTTAGAAAAGGTCCGGGACCAATACCGCGTAATTGTCGCCTGCAAGCCGTTCCGCCATTTGGTCGAGCGCCGGCCGCGGGCCAAAAGCGTCCATATAGAGGATGATTGCGGCCTTGGCCGGGGCTGCCGAGCGGAACAGACCGGCTTTTACCAAGCCGTCGCTGGTTTTGATCTGAATGTCCCGCTTCGCCATCACCACTCCTTTGACTTGTCGTGCGATAGATATCCGCGCAGTCCGTCAGGGCAAGTCGTAATGAGGCAACCGCATTCAAGATTCCGTGCGGCATTCGGCGACGCTACAGATGCGCAAACGCCGCCATGTGAAAAGCTTGAGCCTCTGGGGGATAGCGATAGGCCGTGCCATAGGGACAGGCGTTGCGATCGAGACAACCGCCGGTTCGGCAAGGCGCGCCGTTTTGCCCACGCACATGCGCCAGACACGTTTGATGCGCGAAACCATCCGCAGAATACGCGTCGACCGGACAGGATTTCAGGCAAGGTTTTTCCAGACATGCATCGCAAAGGTGAATCACGTCGCGAGGTTCTTGGAGCGCAATCTCGTCCTCGAACAGCAGCGCGCCGCGATAGGCGTGCCAGAGCCCGTATTGCGGATGCATGAGGATGCCGAGCGGCGACGGCTTCAGTCCCTCCGCCCGCTTCGCCCATTGCTGGAACGGCAGATACGGCCTGTCGGACGGTGACACGGCACGCGCGCCGAATTTCTTCGCCACCGCGCCGATCACTTCACGCGACCACGTATCGAGCGGATTGGCGATGGTTTGCGGTTGGCTTCCTTTCCAGCGCAGGAAATGCGGCCACGGCGAAGCGCCCGCCTGCCCCACCAACAGCACGGATCTGGCGGCAGCGCCGGAGAGACCGGAAGGTGCTTGCTCGCCGTCCGTAAAATTGAAGCCGCCACGAAGCATGAGACCGTGAGCGGAAAGCGCAGCCGCGACGGTTTCGACCATGCTGCGCTCAAGGAACTCTGTCACCCTTCGATCCTTGAAAACGGGATTACTCCCCTTTTCTCAAGCGTCTCACGCAAATTATCGGCGTAGCGATGCGCAAACGCCTCTACTTCACCTTTGGGCCGGGCAAAATAGCGGTCATAAAGTGTTGAGTAGTCCTCACCTTGGGCGAACGGCGCTTCCACTTTTCCAAGCCAATCAACCCAGTGACCGATCTCATGCAGAAGCGTGCGATAGAGCTGCGTGGCTCGCACGGAATCGAGTGAGGTGGAAACGAGATGCTTCTTCCCAACCCGGCTGACTTTGTGACCATCCAAACGAAGTCTGTCCAACTCTGCCGCATCCTCAGGGTCCAGCGATGTGGACCATTCGATGGTGTCGCCAACGTTACAGGCTTCCAAAAATAAGGCCGGACCACTTTTTTCGATGGAGGATCCGCGAAAACCAAGATCGGCATAATAAAACATTCGCCCCCACGCCGGCCTGAGTACGCGCGCTTTTCGCGTCGGTTGGCGCAAGACAAATGTTTCCAGCCCGGCCCAGTCAGCGAGAGGAACATGAGAGAGAAAGAAGACAACATCTTCGACCGAGCATGCGTGAACACACCCACCGCTCGTCTTTTCGACAATGAGTGTTACGTCCCTGCCATTCACCGTCCTGCGCAGCATCTGGCCAGGATTGAGCTGCGCCGCACACCATCCAGCGGATATCCACGGTCGGGGAACGATCATGCGGTTGTTTTGCCCATGGCCCTGCTTCGGCGTGCCAATATTCCGGTTTCGCCTGACTGGATTGAAAGGCATCCGCACCCGTCCCCCGATAAATCGCTCATCCATCAAAGGTGAACGCCTTCAGCTAGGCGAGCGGAATAGCACGGGATCGCGGTGGCCACCAACATGCTGGCTGCCGGTCGCTGAGCGGATTGATCACGGTCGTCCCCCGCCAACGCAGGAAATGCGGCCATGGCGCGGCGCCCGCCTGCCCCACCAGCAAGACGGATCTGGCGGCAGCGCCAGAGGGGCTAGGTGGAGGCGCTTCACATACTGCGAAATTGAACCCACCGCGAAGCATGAGACCGTGAGCGGCCAAGGCCTTGCCAACGCCTTCATAACGAGGTCGCGACCCGTGAGATTGCAACCCAAAGGACGTCACATCGGACATAGTCGCCTTATGAAGCTCGTAAGCTGCGTGACTCTCGTTTCGGATCGTGAGGGCGGGAACACCCCGAGACCATATGGCTCCAAGCCTTCCCCCGATCATCGACGATCGTCAACCAGCACCTAAACCCGTTTTCGTCATCCGAGCAGACAGGGGCATCAATGATATTCCGAGACAGGTCAAACTCCACCTCGATCGAACAAGTTTGAAGTTTCAAGCCGCGAACCGCGGCTTGGGCCTCAATCATGGAACGATACCGTCCTATCATCGAAGCGAAGGCTGGCAATGTCGCGGAAGACTCTTCTGACAGGTCTATTCGAATTTTGGACGTCGAATTTTCTTGTGCCAATGAATGGAGTTTGCCAACGCCCCAGTAGCCATTAACGTCGTTGTTACGGCTCACGAACGATCTGGCGATATCGATCGCAACACCCTTGAAAACCTTCCTTCGAGCCATATCGGTCTCCGGGCAAGCGATGTCCGAAGACGTCGGAGGGGCGGACTCAAATCATCCCTTTCGGTCCGGGTCGGAGAAGGCGCTCCGCCAGACTTCCTTGTGGATGATGTTGGCGACTTTAGCCCCGCCTGACTCGGGCTCCTTTCAGGTGAAGGCGTCGGCCATTGACGCCTTTTTCCTGCCGATGAAATCCTTCAGCCCGTCGTCGATGCCCGGATCGAGATACGGCGCCTCGTAGCTTTCCAACCAGCGGCGGGCGAGTTCGTTGGCGCGCTGCGGCGCGGTCTTTTCGCCTTCGGCCAACCACTGCTCGTAGGAATTGTTATCGGCGATGTTGGAACGGTAGAAGGCGGTCTGGAAATTGGCCTGGGTGTGGTCACAGCCGAGATAATGGCTGCCTGGACCCACCTGGCGGATGGCATCCATCGCCTGGCCGTTTTCCGACAGGTCGACGCCTTCCGAGAACTTCTGCGTCATGCCGAGCTGGTCGATGTCCATCATGAACTTTTCGTAGCAGGAGGCGAGCCCGCCCTCGAGCCAGCCGGCCGAATGCAGCACGAAATTGGTGCCGGCAAGGATCGTCGAGTTCAGCGTGTTGGCGCTCTCGTACGCCGCCTGCGCGTCCGGGACTTTCGAGGCGCACAGCGAACCACCGGTGCGGAACGGCAAGCCGAGCCGGCGCGCGAGCTGCGCCGCGCCATAGGAAACCAGCGACGGCTCCGGCGTGCCGAAGGTCGGCGCGCCCGACTGCATCGAGATCGACGAGGCGAAGGTGCCGAACAGCACCGGTGCGCCCGGCCGGATCAGCTGCGTGAACGACGCGCCGGCCAGCACTTCGGCCAGAACCTGGGTCAGCGTGCCGGCGACCGTCACCGGGCTCATCGCGCCGGCGAGGATGAACGGCGTGACAATGCAGGCCTGGTTGTGGCGCGAATAGACCTTCAGCGCCCCCAGCATGGTCTCGTCGAACACCATCGGCGAATTGGCGTTGATCAGGCTGGTCAGCACCGTGTTGTTCTCGACGAAATCGTCGCCGAACACGATTTTTGCCATCGCCACCGTGTCCTCGGCGCGCTCCGGCGCGGTGACCGAGCCCATGAACGGCTTGTCCGAATATTTGATATGACTGTAGATCATGTCGAGATGGCGCTTGTTGACCGGCACGTCGACCGGCTCGCATACCGTGCCGCCCGAATGGTGGATCGACGGCGCCATATAGGCGAGCTTCACGAAATTGCGGAAATCCTCGATCGTTGCATAGCGCCTGACGCCGTCGAGGTCGCGCACGAAGGGTGGTCCGTAGACCGGCGCGAAGACGGTGGCGTTGCCACCGATCTGCACTGAGCGCTCGGCATTGCGGGCGTGCTGGGTATAGACGGACGGCGCTGTCTTCAACAGCGAGCGGCAGAGGCCTTTCGGGAAATGCACGCGCTCGCCCTTGACGTCGGCGCCGGCCTCTTTCCACAGCTGCAGCGCCTCGGCGTCGTCGCGAAAGATGATGCCGATCTCTTCGAGCACCGTGTCGGTGTTTTTCTCGATCAGCGCCAGCCCTTCCTCGTCCAGCACCTCATAGACGTTGATCTTGCGCTTGATGTAGGTGAGCTGGGTGCCGGGGCCGCCACCCGAGCGCGCTGCCCGCCGGGCAGCGGCACCACCGCTGGCGGCACGTCCGCGCCGCGCGTTTGACGCTTCCTGGTCGACCGGCGCGTTCTCACTCATGATCGTTCTTCCCTGACTTTTGTTCTGGCATAATTGTTACGGCCGCATATTGCGCCTTCTGGCCGGATCGTAGCCATGCACCCTATTCGAAACGGCCCGCCAGCGCCAACGCCTGTCGCAAAATCGACAAGAATTCCAATAGATTTGCGGTCGCTTTCCTTTTGCGGGAAGTCGCAAATCAGCTATGGACGCAAGGCTGTAGCGGGTTAGGTATTGACGTGATATTTGAGGCCCCGCAACTGTATCCGTGCGGCAAGGAGCTGGATTAAAAATGGCCGACGACGAGATCATCCTTTCCGAGCTTTCCGACGACGAGCTCGTGCAGCAGATGCACGACGACCTTTATGACGGGCTGAAGGAAGAGATCGAGGAAGGCACCAATATCCTTCTCGAGCGCGGCTGGGCGCCTTACAAGGTGCTGACCGAGGCACTGGTCGAAGGCATGCGCATCGTCGGCGAGGATTTTCGCGACGGCATCCTGTTCGTGCCGGAAGTGCTGTTGTCCGCCAACGCGATGAAAGCCGGCATGTTCATCCTGCGTCCGCTGCTCGCCGCCACCGGCGCGCCTAAGCAGGGCAAGATGGTGATCGGCACCGTCAAGGGCGACATCCACGACATCGGCAAGAACCTTGTCGGCATGATGATGGAAGGCGCCGGCTTCGACGTCATCGACCTCGGCATCAACAATGCGGTGGAAAAATATCTCGACGCCATCGAGCAGCACCAGCCCGACATCATCGGCATGTCAGCGCTGCTGACGACGACCATGCCCTACATGAAGGTCGTCATCGACACGATGAAGGAAAAGGGCATCCGCGACGACTATGTCGTGCTGGTTGGCGGCGCGCCGCTCAACGAGGAGTTCGGCAAGGCCGTCGGCGCCGACGCCTATTGCCGCGACGCCGCCGTGGCGGTCGAGACCGCCAAGGACTTCATGAAGCGCAAGCACAACGTCCGCGCTTCGGCCTGAGCTGGCGAGGAGAAGACAGGAGCATCAGTACGGAAGCCCGTACTGATGCTATGATAAAGGCCGATGCGGCGCGTAACGCTGGCATGTCAAAACATTTAGTAAGCGACAGCGATCCGCGTAGCGAACATACCCGATGAAACCATTAAACGGGACGTTGAGCGCGGCAAGCCTTGCTCGGGGCGTTCGGGCGGGTTGAAACGCCTATTCTGACTCTTTCGCCTCTTCCTTTTTCAGGACCGGCGTGTCGGCAGTTGTCGTATTTGCAATGCTTGCGACTTTGGTTTGCTGATCTACGCTTGCAGCTTTGGTTTGCTGATCTACGGAAGCCGTCGTTTTGGTGTGGCCAACACATTCCGCTGCGGCGCCGGACACAGAAAGGCCCAGAGCGGCGACAACTAAGAGAGCGGTCTTCATCGTAAGGCTCCTAGTTTCGTTGTTGAGGGTACTAGAAAAGGGTAACGGCATATCCCCTGCTCGAAAAGTCAAATTTTCGTGCCTGCCCCCGAAGAAAACAATTGCAACAGGCGGACACGACGTCCGCGCCTCGGCCCGATCTCGGCGAATTCGGCATGCACACTAAACCGAGTCGCGCCTTGCAGCGCGACTTTGCTGTTCCCAGATGTTACAAGGACTTAACGCGCATCGCTTGAACTACGTTGATCGCGATGCGCGTTGATGAGATTGCGGATCAGGGATTCTCGACGGTGTCCTCAACCGCGTTTGCTGTCGATTTGACGTCCTTGCCGACGCCGCGGACGGTGTTGGCGCAGGCCGAAAGTGCCAGGGCGCAAGCGAGAATGGCAATGGGTGTAAGGCGCAACAGTTTCATGGACGGTGTCTCCCTCGTTCGATAGATTCGAAACAAATAGCAACGAAACCCGGTTCTATGAGCGCCGTGCAAAAACTACAACCCGATCAAGGCGACAGGCTGCTCGTCATCGCCTGCGGGATGATTGCGCGCGAAGTTCTGGCCGTCAAGGAGCAGCTGGGGCTCGACCATCTCGACCTGACCTGCCTGCCGGCGGAGTTCCATTTCTACCCGGACCGCATCGCGCCGGCCATGGACAAGGCAATCGAGAAGGCCAAGGCGGATGGCTATAGAAACATCTTCGTCGGCTACGCCGATTGCGGCACCGGCGGCCTGCTCGACCGCGTCTGCGAGAAGCATGGCGTCAAACGCATGGCCGGGCCGCATTGCTTTGCCTTCTACCAGGGCATGGACGCCTATGCGAAGGTCGCCGATGACGACATGATGTCGTTCTACATGACCGACTTCCTGTGCCGCCAGTTCGACGCCTTCTTCATGAAGCCGCTCGGCCTCGACAGGCATCCGGAGCTGATCAAGGACTATTTCGGCAATTACGAGAAGCTGATCTATATCGCCCAGACCGACGATCCGGAACTCGACAAGGTCGCCGAGAAGGCCGCGAAAATGCTCGGCCTCGCTTATGAGCGCCGCTCGACCGGTTATGGCGACCTGACGGCGGAGCTGGCCAGCGCCGCACACGGCTGACCGTTCGATCAGGCGGTCCCTTCTTCCGCTGCAAGCGCGGCGAGCACATCGGCAAAGCTCGTCTTGCAGACGAAGCCCAGCCTGTCCCTCGCCCGCGAGGCGTCGTAGACACGGTCGATCGAGGAAAACATCGTCCAGCCTTTCCGCGCATAGAATGCCGGAAATTCCGGAAAATAGCGCGCCACGACGGACGGTGCGTCGGCGATCAATGCCTCGCAATCGTCGGGTCGGAACGGCGTTGGCGCTGAGACGATGACGATGTCGAAGCCTAGCTGTGGCGCCTTCTCCAGCGCCGCGGCATGAGCCTCGGCGGCATCTTCCACGGTCAGCCGGCGAAACAACAGCTCATTGGCCTTGATGTTGGCGTCCGACTGCTCGATCGCATGCCCCATGTCGTCTGCTTCGGGAAAAAACCTTGCGGTGCGCAGCACGATCACCGGCAGTCCGGACTGAATGTGATAGAGGCGGCAAAGATGTTCGGCCGAAAGCTTGGTGACGCCGTAGATGTTGCGCGGCTCGGGCGACATGTCTTCCGTCAACCAGGCGGCCTTGCGCGCACCGCCGGTCAAGCCGGCGCGTATGGCTTTCGAGATCATCAGCGAGGTCGTCGACGTGAAGACGAAGCGCTGAATGCCTGATGCCACCGCCGCGTCGAGCAGGTTGAGCGTGCCGCGCACATTCGTCTCGATGAAATCCTCATTACGTTGGTGTTCGATGTCAGGCTTGTGCAGCGCGCCGCTGTGGATGATCGCCTCGATGTGATTTTTGCTGACCGTCCGCATGACCAGATCACGGTCGGCGACCGAGCCGATCACCTGCGTTTGCACCGACGGGACGGGATCGAGGCCGACGAGGTCATGGCCAAGGGCCCGCAGGCGCGGCGCCAGCGCGCTGCCCAGCCAGCCTGACGATCCCGTAAGCAAGATCCGCATCGGCGAAACCACGAATTTTAACCTGGCCGCTGTTAAGCACGGATGACAGGCCTCCGCGAACGGGTAAGTTATGTGCCAAACGAGAAAACAGGCTGTTCCAGCCATCGACCGGGAAACGCACCGATGATTGCTCGCCTCTTGATTGCCGCCGCAGGCGTTGTCTGCTTCGCCCTGCCCGCGCTCGCCGATGGCGAGGTGCAGAAGCTGATCACGCCCGCCGACAAGGTGAGGCTCGACAAATATGATGAGACGCGTAAGGCCGCCCTTGATGAAGCCAAGGCCGGCGACGCCGCCGAGGTCAAGCAGCTCGACGCCTTGCTGGCAAAGCCGCTGGTCTCGTTTTCCGACAAGGACCTGACCGGCAACTGGCAATGCCGCACCATCAAGGCTGGCGGACTAAGCCCGCTCGTCATCTATGGCTGGTTCAAGTGCAAGGTGAGCGACGATGGTTCGGGCTGGATGCTGGAAAAAATCACCGGCTCGCAGCGCACCAAGGGCCGTTTCTTCGACGACGGCGAAAAGCGCTCGATCTATCTCGGCTCCTTCTCCGTCAACAACGATCCCGCGAAACCCTATGGCAGCGGCCCACAAAGCGATCAGGTCGGCTACGCCTTTCGCAACAGCGTCAACGAATGGCGCATCGAGTTCCCGGCGCCCTATCACGAATCGAAGCTCGACATCCTTGAATTCAAGCGCTGAGCCTGCGGCCCTGGTTCCGATCACCAAGGATTAACCCGGCCGGCCTAGCATCTCGCCCGCTGAGAGCAGGTCTTTTCGGGGCGGCACAAACATGGAACCGTTGAAATCAAATCCGCGGCCGATCGTCGTCGTCACCGAAGGCGGTCCGCATATCTGGGCCATCGTCAACGCCATCTCTGACCGACTCGGGCCGGTGAGCGTCATCCTCGAAAGCCCTGAATCCAAAAAGCAATTGCTGCTCGGGCGCGCCCGGCGCCAAGGCTGGCTACAGGCCATCGGGCAGCTCGGCACAATGGTGCTGACGCGGCTCGGCAAGCGGTTTTTCGCCGGGCATGCAGCCCGCATCATCGCCGAACAGAAGCTGCAGACGGAATCAAAGCCCGGACAAGCGATCATCCACGTTCCCTCAGCCAATGCGCCGGAGTGCCTGCAGGCGATCAGGGAAATCCAGCCCGGCGTCGTGCTGCTCGCTGGCTGCCGCCTGCTGTCGAGGCAGACACTTGCCAGAATTCCTTGCCCGGTCCTCAATTACCATGCCGGCATCGCTCCGAAGTATCGCGGCATGAATGGCGGCTACTGGGCGTTGGCCTCCGGCGACGCGGAGAACTTCGGCACCACCGTGCATTTGGTCGACGCCGGCGTCGACACCGGCGGCGTGCTGCGGCAGGTGCGCGGCAAGCCTGAGGCAGGCGATACGATTTCAAGCTATGCGCTGCGGCAGGCGGCATTCTCACGCGACATCTGCGTCGAGGCGGTCAGGGATGCGCTGGCCGACAAGCTTGCCACCTCAGATCCCGGCCTGCCTTCCAAACAATGGTATCATCCGACGATCTGGTTCTACCTCTGGACCGGCGTAAAAACCGGCGTCTGGTAAGGAGCGCCGATTTACCGGACAGCGCCTCGGCGATAAGCTTGCAGGCATGAGCGAAATCGACCACCGCACCATTATCGCCGGTCTGTCGGTCGAGGATCGTCGCGACCTCACCGCCAAGCTGGATAGGCCCGGCATTGTCCGGCTGGCTGTCCATGGCGGACTGGTTGTCGTGCTGGGCGCGATGATCACCGCCCGCATCCCATTCTGGCCCATTATCATGCTGCCGCAGGGGATCCTGATCGTCTTCTTCTTCACGCTGTTGCACGAGACCATCCACGAAACCGCTTTCAGGACAGCGTGGCTCAATCGCGCCATCGCCACCGTGACCGGCTTCCTGATCCTGCTGCCGCCGGTCTGGTTCCGCTATTTCCATTTCGCGCACCACCGACACACGCACGATCCGGACAATGATCCCGAACTCATGAGCCCGAAACCGGAGACCATCGCCCAGTATTTGCGCTATCTCTCCGGCCTCCCCTATTGGATCGGCATGGCGCGCGTGACTGTCGTCAACGCCGCCGGCCGCAACCGCGACGGCTTCGTGCCGGAAAAGGGCCGCGACAAGGTGATTTCGGAAGCACGTTGGTTCCTGATCGCCTATGCGGTGCTGCTGGTGGCCTCGCTGGTCGCGCAGTCGGCGCTGCTGCTGTGGGTCTGGATTGTGCCGGTGCTCGTCGGCCAACCCTTTTTGCGGGCCTATCTGCTGGCCGAGCACGCACTGTGCCCGCATGTCGCCAACATGCTCGAAAACACCCGCACCACCTTTACCACAAGGCTTGTGCGCTTCGTGGCGTGGAACATGCCTTACCATTCAGAGCATCACTGTTATCCGGCCGTTCCCTTTCACCGCCTGCCGCGCTTCCACCAGATCGTCGCCGAGCATCTGCGCACGACCGAGCGAGGCTACGTTCGCTTCCACAGGAAGCTCGTCGGCAGCTTCGATCGTCGCGGCGGCTGATCCAAACCAAGCCAAGCATCGAAAATTTCCACCTTTCCTTTTGCGCCCTGCGATTGCGTCGCTTTTGAATGCGCGCGCGTCGTCCCATAACAAGCAGCCCAACAGCGCTTCCGGCAATGCTCGGAACACGAGGAGTAAGAAATTCATGGCCGATCTGATCGTCGTCTACTGGCGCGACATCCCCGCGCAGGTCATCGTCAAGAAGGGCCGGCAGAACGCCAAGCGCGAACTGCCGCTGCGCTTCACCGAGGCGATCGACATGTGTGCGATGCGCACCGGCGCCGGCGGTACCGACGACTACCTGGCCGAATGGCGCAAGGCCGACCCCGTGCCGGTCAGCGACGATCTTGAAGGCGAGGCTGAAAAAGCCTTTCAGGATATCGACGCGAAATACGACCGCGAGCGGCTGGTCGCTCTGGTCAAGGCGGGCGGAAAAGAAGATGCCTGAACCAACCCCGGCGGTTACCCAGGCCACTTTGGTCAAGAAGGCGGCGCCGAAATCCGACTACAAGCCGGCCGACGTGTCGCCGCAGCGGCGCGTGCAGCGCTCGTTCGCGGTCAGGCTGTGGTCCGTGCGGCATTCGCGATTGCTCGAATGGTTCTACGCCAGGTTCGCCGACATGTTCTTGACTCTCCACCCGCTGTGGAAGGGCATCGGTTACGGCCGCGTCGAAGCCCCGATCAAATTCGTCGAAAAACGCGTCAAGGGTTTTATGTTCGATTGCCGCATGTGCGGCCAGTGCATCCTTTCCTCCACTGGCATGTCGTGCCCGATGAATTGCCCCAAGCAATTGCGCAACGGCCCTTGCGGCGGCGTGCGTGCCAACGGCAATTGCGAGGTCGAGCCTGATATGCCCTGCGTCTGGGTCAAGGCCTGGGAAGGCTCACGCAACATGAAGCATGGCGACAAGATCCTCGACGTGCAGAAGCCGGTCGACCAGTCGCTGCGCGAGACCTCGGCATGGCTGCGGGTGACCGCGCAGGCCGCAGCCGCGCGCGAAGCCGCCCGTAACGCTCCGAAGACCGGGGCACCGACATGATCGGCCGCCAGCGCGACGAGAACCCGGCCGGCATTCATCTGCCGCTTGAGCCCCTGCCCGGCCACACGTCGCGCGGACGCTTGGAGCGCGTCCTGAGGCGCGGTGAGTTCGCGGTGACCACCGAGCTCAACCCGCCCGACAGCGCCGATCCGGAAGATGTCTACAACCGCGCCAAAATCTTCGACGGCTGGGTCGACGCCATCAACGCCGTCGACGCGTCGGGCGCCAACTGCCACATGTCGTCGGTCGGCATCTGTGCGCTGCTGACCCGCATGGGCTATGCCCCGATCATGCAGATCGCCTGCCGCGACCGTAACCGTATCGCCATCCAGGGCGACGTGCTGGGCGGGGCGGCGATGGGCGTCGCCAACATGCTGTGCCTGACAGGCGACGGGGTCCAGGCCGGCGACCAGCCCGGCGCCAAGCCGGTGTTCGATCTCGACTGCATGTCATTGCTGGAAACCTGCCGCATCATGCGCGACAACGGCAAATTCCTGTCCGGCCGCAAGCTGACGACGCCGCCGCAGCTTTTCCTCGGCGCGGCGATCAACCCGTTCGCGCCGCCGATCGATTTCCGACCCTACCGGCTAGGCAAGAAGATCGCCGCCGGTGCCCAATTCGTGCAAAGCCAATACTGTTTCGACGTGCCGATGTTCCGCACCTACATGCAGCAGATCCGGGACCTCGGTTTTACGGAAAAATGCTTCATCCTGTGCGGGGTCGGACCGCTGGCCTCGGCCAAGACCGCCAAATGGATCCGCTCCAACGTGCCGGGCATTCATATCCCCGATCAGATCGTCAAGCGACTGGAAGGCGCCCAGGATCAGAAGAAGGAAGGCAAGCAGCTCTGCATCGACATCATCAACGAGGTGAAGGAAATCCCCGGCGTTTCCGGCGTCCATGTGATGGCCTATCGCCAGGAGGAATATGTCGCCGAGATTGTCGATGAATCGGGCGTGCTGAAGGGCCGCCAGCCCTGGAAACGCGAAATCCGCCGCGACGACCAGCTCGTCGCCGACCGTCTAGACCACATATTGCACGACGAGATCACCGAAACGCAGGTCGACATGGTCAAGACCGCGCATTGATGGCGCGGACGGTCACCATTCGCTTGATCGAGATCAGAAACGATATAAAGAAGTCTTTATATCACGACGGAGAGATTTCATGACCCGGACGATCGTCGCCTCGGCGACACGAGAAATCATCATCGGCTTCGACCAGCCCTTCTGCGTGATCGGCGAACGCATCAATCCGACCGGGCGCAAGAAGCTCGCCGCCGAGATGATCGCGGGCAATTTCGACACTGTCATCAGGGACGCGCTGGAACAGGCCGCCTGCGGCGCGACCATGCTCGACGTCAATGCAGGCGTGACCTCTGTCAATCCGAACGAGACCGACCCCGGCCTGCTGGTGCAGACGCTGGAGATCGTGCAGGGACTGGTCGACCTGCCGCTGTCGATCGACAGTTCGGTGACCGCCGCGATCGAGGCGGCGCTCAGGGTCGCCAAGGGCCGGCCGCTGGTCAACTCCGTCACCGGCGAGGAAGAAAAGCTCGAAGCCATCTTGCCGCTGGTCAAGAAATACAACGTTCCGGTGGTCGCCATCTCCAACGACGAGACCGGCATTTCGATGGATCCGGACGTGCGCTTCGCCGTCGCCAAGAAGATCGTCGAGCGCTGCGCCGATTTCGGCATTCCGGCGCACGATGTTGTCGTCGACCCGCTGGTCATGCCGATCGGCGCGTTGGGCGATGCCGGCCGCCAGGTCTTTGCCCTCCTGCGCCGGCTGCGCGAGGAGCTCAAGGTCAACACCACCTGCGGCCTCTCCAACATCTCGTTCGGCCTGCCGCACCGCCACGGCATCAACGCCGCCTTCATCCCGATGGTGATCGGCGCCGGCATGACCTCGGCGATCATGAATCCGGTGCGACCGCAGGAGATGGAAGCGGTACGCGGCGCCAACGTGCTGAACGGCACCGACGAGAACTGCACCAACTGGATCAGGACCTACAAGGACTACAAGCCGGCCGAAGGCGGCCAGGCGGTCGCAGCGCCGACGCAAGTCAACGCGCCGGGCGAAAGCAATGGCAACGGCGGCCGCCGGCGCGGTGGCCGTGAAGCCCGTATGGCCCGAGGATAAGCGCGCAATCGTGAACTCTCCTGCCAACATCACCGACCCGCTCGTGCTGTTCATGCCGTCCGGCAAGCGCGGGCGGTTTCCGGTCGGCACGCCGGTGCTCGATGCCGCGCGCCAACTCGGCGTCTATGTCGAGAGCGTGTGCGGCGGACGCGCCACTTGCGGGCGCTGTCAGGTCGAGGTGCAGGAAGGCAACTTCGCCAAGCACAAGATCGTCTCTTCCAATGACCACATCTCGCCCAAGGGCGCCAAGGAAGAGCGCTACGAACGCGTGCGCGGCCTTCCCGAACGGCGACGCCTGTCCTGCTCGGCGCAGATCCTCGGCGATCTCGTCGTCGACGTGCCACAGGACACGGTCATCAACGCGCAGACCATCCGCAAAGACGCCGACACCAGGGTCATCGCCCGCGATTCGGCAATCCATATGTGCTATGTCGAGATCGAAGAGCCCGACATGCACAATCCATCAGGCGATCTCGATCGCCTGAAGATCGCGCTGATGAAGGACTGGGGGCTCAAGAGCCTCGATTTCGACTTCCATCTGTTGCCGCAGGTGCAAGGCATCTTGCGCAAGGGCAACTGGACCGCGACCGCCGCGATCCACAAGGATGCCGACAGCGAGACCGCGCGGGTCATCTCTTTGTGGCCCGGTCTCAAGAACGAGGCCTACGGGCTTGCCTGCGATATCGGCTCGACCACCATCGCCATGCATCTGGTGTCGCTGCTGTCGGGCCGCGTCGCTGCCTCGTCGGGCACGTCGAACCCGCAGATTCGCTTCGGCGAGGATCTGATGAGCCGCGTCTCCTATGTGATGATGAACCCGGACGGCCGCGAAGGCATGACGGTTGCGGTGCGCGAGGCGATCTCGGGTCTCGTCGACAAGGTCTGCGCGGAAGGCAACGTCCAGCGCAACGACATCCTGGATTCCGTGTTCGTCGGCAATCCGATCATGCATCACCTGTTCCTCGGCATCGACCCGACCGAACTCGGCGGCGCGCCCTTCGCGCTGGCCGTCTCGGGCGCCGTGCACATCAAGGCGTCGGATATCGGCCTGAAGCTCAATCAGGGCGCCAGGCTCTATATGCTGCCTTGCATCGCCGGCCATGTCGGCGCCGACGCGGCTGCGGTGACGCTGTCGGAGGGTCCGCACCGGCAGGATGAGATGATGCTGATCGTCGACGTCGGCACAAATGCCGAGATCGTGCTCGGCAATCGTCAGCGGGTCGTGGCGGCCTCCTCGCCCACCGGCCCGGCCTTTGAGGGGGCGGAAATCTCCGGCGGCCAACGCGCGGCGCCCGGCGCCATCGAGCGCGTCCGCATCGATCCCGACACGCTGGAGCCGAAATACCGCGTCATCGGCTCGGAACTGTGGTCCGACGAGCCCGGCTTCCTCGACAGCGTGCAGGCGACCGGCGTCACCGGCATATGCGGCTCCGGCATCATCGAGGTGGTCGCCGAGATGTATCTGGGCGGCATCATCTCAGAGGACGGTGTCATCGACGGCAGCCTCTCCGCCCGCTCGCCGCGCGTCACTGCCAGTGGCCGCACCTTCTCCTATGTGCTGAAGGAAGGCGAGCCGAGGATCACCATCACCCAGACCGACGTGCGCGCCATCCAGCTCGCCAAGGCCGCGCTTTATGCCGGCACCAAGCTGTTGATGGAAAAGCAGCACACCGATCATGTCGACCGCATCCATTTCGCCGGCGCCTTCGGCTCCTTCATCGATCCGAAATACGCCATGGTGCTGGGACTGATCCCCGATTGCGATCTCGACAAGGTCTCGGCCGTCGGCAACGCCGCCGGCGCCGGTGCGCGCATGGCGCTGCTCAATCGCGGCTATCGCCGCGAGATCGAGGAAACAGTGAGCCAGATCGAGAAGATCGAGACCGCGCTGGAGCCGAAATTCCAGGAACATTTCGTCTACGCCATGGCGCTGCCGAACAAGGTCGACCCGTTCCCGAAACTGTCGGCGGCGGTGAAGCTGCCGCCGCGCAAGACGGTCAGCGAGGACGGCATTGCCGGCGATGCCGCCCCGCGGCGGCGTTCGCGCGAAGGCCACGCGGCGCGGCGCGGCCGGGGGTAACGTCCCGCCGGCGAAAGCTGCATTTCGCCCTCATTCTCGTTTGCATGCAAATGTTTCCGGATCAGCCCAAACTGAAACAAGGCGCTGTTTTCGTGTAATCCACCAGATACATGTGCGGCGCATTTAACCGGCATCGAACGGCAGGCAGGAAATAACTTTCGGCCGCCGCAGCACTCCAAAGGAGATGAAGATGTCGATGTTCGAAAGCCTCGGCCGCTATGGTATGGCCATCAGGAATGCACACAAAAGAAACAGGTCCGTCCGGGCGCTGAACAGCCTGCCGCCCGAAATTCAGAGGGACATCGGCTGGCCCGTGTCGCCGCGCGAAGACCCGCAGGTCACCTTCTCGGCTCTGCTCCTGGGTTCGGCGCGCTGATGACCTTCGCCGACAAATGCAAGCTGCTGGCCAAGCGCCGGAGCCGTCATGCGGCTCCGGCGGCAAGCGACCGTCGACTGCGCGCCGCACGGCTGCCCCGGCGCTGAGCATTGCAGCGAGCCAGACTGGACGCTGGCCTTGATTGCCAGCCAGATCACACCGCCGTGTTAAGACTGCGCAAATCTTGACATTTTGGGCGAAGGCACGATCTTCGATAGCGAGGGGTTCTCTTAGTCGGCTCAGCCGAAGTCCGTGTGTCCGCATGCCAAGTCTCAAAAGCCACGTCGTGTCCTTCGTGCTCAGGCATAGCCGCAAGCAGGCCTTTTCCAGCCCGGAAAACCTGCAGCGCTGGATCGCGTATGCGCGCAAGACGGAGAATCATCAGCCGCCCGCACCGCTGCGATCGCGTTTCGAGATCACGACGCGCAGCGTGGACGGCTTTCCCGTCTACGAGATCGCGCCGAAGGCCGGTGTGCGAAAGCGGATTCTCTACCTGCATGGCGGCGCCTATGTCTTTCAAATCACGTCCTATCATTGGGGGCTGATCGCCGATATGGCCGACCGGCTGGGCTTCGGCATTACCGTGCCGATCTATCCCATTGCTCCCGAACACGATTTCCACGCCATGTTCGGCATGGTCGGCGAGGTCTACCGTCAGCTGCTCGACGAAACGGAAGCGCAGGATATCGTCTTCATGGGCGATTCCGCCGGCGGCAACATGGCCGTGGTGCTGACCATGATGGCCGCGGAAGACGCCCAGCCCTTACCGTCGCGCCATGTGCTGATTTCGCCCGGCCTCGACTTGTCGCTCGCCAACCCCGAAGTGTTCGAGGCGGAACGCTACGATCCATGGCTGGGAATTCCGGGCGGGCTGGAGGCAGTCCGGCTCTACAGTGCCGGCATAAATCCCAGTGACTGGCGCATCAGCCCGCTTTACGGTGACCTCTCGGTGTTGCCGAAAACGCTGCTTCTGACCGGTTCACGCGATATGCTAACCCCCGACAATCTGATCTTCGCGCAAAAGGCCCGTGCCGCCGGTGTCGAGATAGAGGTCGTGCACGAGCAAGGCATGTTCCATGTCTGGCCACTGATCGACATGCCAGAAGCGCGGCGCGCGCGGGACAGCATCGTGACGTTCCTGACCAGCGACACCGAAAGCTATCACGCCAAAGCCGGCGAATTGGCACTGCAAAGGACAGGTCGTAGCGACCCCGCTCACGACCTGGCTGCGCCGTTGAGGTCGTAGCTAGAGCATTTTGCAGCCAAACGTCTTCGTTTGGCGTCCGACAAAATGCGTTAAAACAAAGACTTGGAGCGCGGTTTTGGTTCCACCAAAACGCAAAGCGCGCTAAGTCAGAACTTGCCGGTTTCCCTGAACACTTCGAAGGTCGCACGGATGTGGTCGGCAACCGCCTTCACCGGCGCGCTGGCGTCCGGCGCCACGACCATGGCGAGATTGTAGGTGCCGATATCCGGCATGCCGTCCTTCGGGCAAAGCTCAACCATCTCGCTGCCGAGGAACGATTTCGGCAGCGGCGCCACCGCGAGGTCGGACATGATCGCGGCGCGCTGGCCGGCCGTATGCGCGCTCATATAGGCGACGCGATAGTTGCGGCCCTCACGGCCGAGCGCTTCGAGTGCCCCGGCCCGCCAGGCGCAGCCCTCTTCCCACAATGACACCGGCAATGGCTCGCGCAGATGCGCGCAGCCGCCCTTGGCGCCGGCCCAGACGATCGGTTCGGTGAGCAGCACCTCGGCGCCGAGCGCGCTGGTCTTGTACGAATTGGTGAGTAGCGTGATGTCGAGCGCCCGGTCGTCCATGCGCCGGCGCAGATTGATGCTCTGGTCGATGGTGACGTCAACCGCGATCGAGGGATGCGACTGCGCAAAACGCTTCAGCACATGCGGCAGCACGCGCTCGCCATAGTCGTCCGGCGAGCCGAGCCGCACCACCCCGACAATATCGGGGATGATGAACTTCGACACCACCTCGCGGTTGATCGACAACAGCCGGCGGGCGTAGCCGAGCAGCATCTCGCCATCGGTGGTCAGCGTCACCGAGCGCGCGTCGCGCGCGAACACGGAGCGACCAAGAATATCCTCAAGCTTCTTGATCTGCATGGAAACAGCCGACGGCGTGCGGAAGACGGCATTGGCCGCGGTGGTGAAACTGCCGGTCTCGGCGATCGCCACGAAAGTGCGCAAAACGTCGAGATCAAGCAGCGGCAACGGATGATTGAGTGGGGCGTTCATCGGGATCGACCTTCAATTTTTCTGATTCAAACCATCATTCCATTTCGTTTGATTGAACATCACTTTGGGAGGATAGTCAACTCCATCGAAGGCAGACGTACCGAGGCCGCCTTGAAACGACTGTGACATTGATCTGCAATCGACACGAAATGAAGCTGAAACAAACCTGAAGTAGCTCTCATACGGGGCAAACTTCCGGCCCAACGCAAAGGAGAATGAAATGTCCATCCTGTCATCCATCGGCCGCATCGCGACCGAATTCAGCGCGGCCCGCGCCCGCTATCAGACCGAACGCGCCATCCGCTCTCTGCCGATCGAACTGCAGAAGGATATCGGCTGGCCCGAAGCCGCAGACACCAAGACCACCACTCGCTACGGCGTCGGATCCTGGGCTGGTGGAGCAAAATAGATCGTGTGTATTCAAAGCTGAAGGCCTGCCGCGCAGACGCTGCCCGGCAGGCCTTTTTATTTGTGGTCAAATGACCTTCCGAGCCATGTCGCCGCTGCATGGCGTATATGAAGGGGCTGCATAGCAGCCGACATTTCGAACTAACGCCTTGTAAGTGATCATAAATCTTAGGCGGAATGCCCAAATATGTCGCATTCCGTGTCGCTTTTCATATCAAGTGCTTCGCTTTTGCGATTTAGTTTCCCCTCACGTAAGCCTATATCAGCGCCAGCAAACGAGCTGCCCCACTCCATCAAGCGAAGGCGACCCGTCTGAGCAACCGAATGGAGATG
Source organism: Mesorhizobium sp. M6A.T.Cr.TU.014.01.1.1 (assembly GCF_004022765.1). NCBI lineage: Bacteria > Pseudomonadati > Pseudomonadota > Alphaproteobacteria > Hyphomicrobiales > Phyllobacteriaceae > Mesorhizobium > Mesorhizobium sp. M6A.T.Cr.TU.014.01.1.1. The sequence goes on along the minus strand of NZ_RZPG01000020.1, from coordinate 41,279 downwards.
ATCATGAAGCTTTTTGCCCGCCTTTTCGCTCGCCGTGAAATGAACCTGACGACCGCGCTCGAGCGCCAGCGCCTTGCCAACACCATGCCCGGCCAGACCGGCGCCATGGCCGCCGCGCGTCTTGGTTTCGTCGCCTGATCTGACAAGCTTGCGAGCAGCGCTTCTTTCTGCTGCTTCGAAATTGATCAGAGCGCCGCTTCGGTCCTGCCGAGGCGGCGTTTTGTCGTGCGCCGACCACATCCGGCATATGTGCTCAATCCGGCAGCATGTTGGATCCGTCACCGTATAACGATTGCCCATTTGCGACCCATGTCGCAAATAAAGTCTTTCCGTTGCCGCCTAGCCAATTGACAGGAAAGGTTTTTCCTGATGTCGCTATGCTGATCGCGACATCCTGTTCGCGCCATTGCAGCGTGAGGGCTACCCTGTGAACGTCGTAAATCATCCGATCACGCGATCGTTTGTGTTCTTCCTGGTCCCCGATTTCACCATGATCGCTTTTGCGACGGCGCTCGACCCGTTGCGTTCGGCCAACCGGATGCTCGGCTACGAGGCCTATCGCTGGCGGCTCGCCAGCATCGACGGCAAGCCGGTGCGCGCCTCGAACGGCGTCGAATGCGCCGTCAACACCTCGCTGGAGGACGAGCGCAAGAAGATGTCTGGCCCCGAACGGCCCAACATGGCGGTGGTCTGCAGCGGCATCAATGTCGAGCGTTACCAGAACAAATCGGCCTTCGCCTGGCTGCGCGAGGAATACAACCGCGGCGTCGCCCTCGGCGGCCTATGCACCGGCGCACATATATTGGCCGCCGCCGGCCTGTTGTCCAACAAGCGCTGCGCCATTCATTGGGAGAACCTGCCGGGATTTTCCGAGGCATTCCCCAAGGCCAATGTCTTTGCCGACCTCTTCGAGATCGACCAGAACATCTACACCTGCGCCGGCGGCACTGCGGCGCTCGACATGATGCTGAAGCTGATCGGCGACGATTTCGACGACAATCTCGTCAACCGGGTGTGCGAGCAAGTGTTGACTGACCGCGTGCGCAGCCCGACCGATCGTCAGCGCCTGCCTTTGCGCGCGCGCCTTGGCGTGCAGAACTCCAAAGTGCTGACCATCATCGAATTGATGGAAGCAAACCTGTCCGAGCCGCTGTCGCTGATCGAGATCGCCGATCATGTCGACCTGTCGCGCCGGCAGATCGAGCGCCTGTTCCGCACCGAGATGGGCAGATCCCCTGCCCGCTACTATCTGGAAATCCGGCTCGATCGGGCCCGGCACTTGCTGATCCAGTCATCGATGCCGGTGGTCGAGGTGGCGGTCGCTTGCGGCTTTGTCTCTGCCTCGCATTTCTCCAAATGCTACCGCGAGCTCTATGCGCGCTCGCCGCAGCAGGAGCGCGTCGATCGCAAGCAGTTGCTGGCCGCGTAAACAGCCAACATCTTGCACGCGTAGCCTCTGGCGGGGAGCGCTTGAAATCTAGCGGCTGTCGTACATCCAGCTTCGGTCGCGCCACATTTTTTCGCCGACCTGGCAGTCGGTGGCCGGCTTGTCTTGCGCCAGCACCACCGGCGAATGTGCCGCTTCGTCCGCCGCCCACTGTGGGGACGCAGGCCCGGCAAGCTCGAGCACCAGCTTGCGGCGGATCGCTTCGGGAAACTGCGTCCACTCATTGACCGGAATCATGAACGCGCCGGGCCCACCGATGACGCAGTCGGTGTAGTAGCGGTCGAGATAGTTGACGTCGTAGACGCTGGTGAAGCCGCTTCGGGTCATCAGCGGCAGGCCATTGATGGTGATGCCTTGCTTGACCAACCCGTCACGAACCACGTCGACGGGAGCACCTTGATTGTTGGGGCCGTCGCCTGAAATGTCGATGACGCGCTTGACGCCCCGAAAGCCGCTTTCGGCGAAGAGATCGCTGCCGAACTGCAGGGCACCGGAAATCGAGGTGCGCCGGGCGCTGTTGGGCGCATGGGCGGAGAGCTGCTCGACCACCCGCTCGGCGTCGGCACGATTGGCGATCACCGTCCACGGCACGATGACATGCTGCCAGGTCGTGCCGGCCCATTCGACATAGGTGACGGCGATCTTGCCATAGGCGCCATCGGCTATCGCCTGCAGCACCGTGTCGTGCGTCAGGGCCGCCACATAGCCGCGACGCTGGATTTCGAGCTCGGCTGGCGACATCGAAAGCGAAACGTCAACGGCAAGAACCAGCTCGACGTCGACCGGCTCGGCGGCGCGGGATTCTGGCGCCAGCCCAAGCGTCAGCGCAGCGGCAGCAGAGAGGAGATGTCTTGCGCGGGGAAAAGCAGACATGCCGCAAGGTAAGCGAGAATCGTCGCGTCACAAAGCGAAAAGCCCAGCGCTGGGCTGGGCTCTTGCGTTCACGTTTTTGCGAGGCCACCCCATTGTAGCGGCCCGGCAAGTCATCATCGCTCAGCTGCGCGGATTGAGATTCTCCGGATCGTAGAGCGGCTTGTAGCCGACAGCGGCCACCTCGACCGGGTATGTCTCGCCGAAATACTCAACATTCAGCTTGCGGCCCTCCTGGCAATACGCCCAGGGCAGATAGGCGAGCGCAATGTTCTTGCCGATGGTCGGACCATAGGCGATCGAGGTCGTGAAGGACCGGCGGCCGAGTTCGTCGACCAGCGTCTCGCCCGTTTCCGGGTCCATCACCGGCATCGTGCCGACCGGATAGCGGGCAACCCCCTTGGGATCGACATTGTCCGTCATGACGAGTGTGCAAAGCATGGCCGGCTGATGCGCTCGGGCGCGATATTCCAGATGCTTTGCCTTGCCGCTGAAATCGGCCTCCTTGACCTTCGGGCGGGCAAGATCGGCCTCCAGCAGATTGTACTCGGTCAGAAGATCCGCGTTCTGCAGGCGCAGGCTCTTCTCCATGCGGCGGCTGTTGGCATAGGTCTCGACGCCAAAAGCCATCACGCCGGTCGAACGCAACGCGTCCCAGACGGCCAGGCCGTCCTCGTATCGCATATGCAGTTCCCAGCCCTGCTCGCCGACATAGGAGATGCGGAAAGCGGTCACGTCCTTTCCGGCAATCCTGACAGGCTTGATCGCTGCGAAGGCAAAATTCTCCGGCGTCAGCCCGTCCGGGTTCTCGACGACCTTCTGCAAGGTCGACCGCGCGTTCGGACCCCAGATGCCGATGGTCACGTATTTTTCAGTCACGTCCGTGACGGTGACATCGAAGCCTTTGTCTTTTGCCGTCCGCCGCATGTACTGGAAGTCGCGCGGACCGGCATCGGCGCCGTCGATGACGCGGCAGCGGTCGGCCATGCGGATGACGGTCAGGTCGGCGCGCACCATGCCCTCGTCGTCGAGGAAATGGGTATAGATGCCCTTGCCGATGTTGGTATCGCCGCCGATCTTGGCCGCGCATAGCCACTCCATCAGCGCGACGTGATCCGGGCCTTCCACGTCGTACATCGCGAAATGCGATAGGTTGACGATGCCGCAATCCTCGCTCATGGCGAGATGCTCGGCATTTGAGACGCGCCAGAAATGGCGGTTGTCCCACTCGTTTTCACGGACTGGCACCCGGTTGCCGTATTTCTCGAGCAGGTGCTCGTTGGCGGCATAGCCATGGGCGCGCTCCCAGCCGCCCAGTTCCATGAAATAGCCGCCGAGTTCCTTCTCGCGCGCCCAGAAGGGCGAGCGGCGCACGTCGCGAGCCTTAGAGAAGGGCTCGCGCGGATGGACCGCCGGATTGTAGACCTTCATCGCCGTTTCGGTGCAGCGGTCCCAGATGAACTGCTCTTTCGTCTGGTGCGGATAGAAGCGCGCATAGTCGATGGCGTGGTGGTCGATCGACGTCCGGCCGTCGGTCATCCAGTCGGCGATGAGCTTGCCCATGCCGGGGCCGTCCTTGACCCAGATCGCGACGGCATACCAGAGGCCGCGCACCTTCTGGCTCTCGCCCATAGAGGGGCCGCCGTCTGCCGTCACCTGCAGAAGCCCGTTGAAGGAATGGCTCTCATTGTAGCCCAGTTCGCCCAGGATCGGCGTCAGTTCCATGGCGCGCTCGAGCGGCGCCAGGATCTGTTCCATGTCGAGGTCGCGCTGCGAGGGCGAAAGACGGGCCTGGTTCTTCTCCAGAAGGTCGCGCGGATGGCAAAGGCGCGGATTGGTCTCTTCGTAATAGCCCCACTCGATCTGCCCACCTTCGGCGGTCTTGGGATCGCCGGTGTCTCGCATGTAAGCCGAATTGCCCTGGTCGCGCAGCAGCGGCCAGCCGATCTCCTTGCCGGTGCCGGCGAACTCGGTATACGGCCCGAAGAAGGTGAGCGGATGATCGATCGGCATCACCGGCAGGTCCTCGCCCACCATTTCCGCGATCAACCGGCCCCAGATACCCGCGCAAACAATCACGTAGTCGGCTTCGATTGTGCCGCGATCGGTCACCACGCCTTTGATGCGCCCATTCTCGACGATAAGCGACTTGGCCGGTGTGTTCGCGAAGGATCTGAGCTTGCCGGAGGCTTCCGCCTGGTCGACCAGCTTGCCGGCGACTGTTTGCGAGCGCGGGATGACGAGACCGGCATCGGGATCCCACAGGCCGCCCTGCACCATCTCTTCTTCGATCAGCGGGAATTTCTGCTTGATCTCGGCCGGCTCGATCAGGCGGGCGCGCGTGCCGAACGCCTTTGCCGAGGCGATTTTGCGCTTGATCTCCGCCATGCGATCGTCGTCGCCGACGCGGGCGACCTCGAGGCCGCCGATGCGGGCGTAATGGCCCATCTTCTCGTAGAAATCGATGGAGTAGAGCGTCGTCCAGCAGGACAGGAAATCATGGCTGGTCGTGTAGCAGAAGTCGGAGGCGTGCGCTGTCGAGCCGATGTCGGTCGGGATGCCTGATTTGTCGATGCCGACGATATCGTCCCATCCGCGCTCGATCAGGTGATGGGCGACCGATGCGCCGACAATGCCGCCCAGCCCGACGATGACGACCTTCGCCTTTTCCGGAAATCCTGCCATTGCCCGCGACTCCAAAGTGCTGTTGCAGGCGCCGGCGCCCGCTTGACCGGCGCACAATATGCAGGCGACGGCCATCGTGCTACCGCCTGTTTGCGACACGCCGCAGGTGCGGCGCGACCCCGACGCATAACGCCGAAAAATCGGAATCGATTTTCGCTGGGATCATGCGCAGAAAGAAGTTCTACAGCGTCCTTTGCGCGTCCAAAGGACGCGTCGCGCAGCAGTAGAGATCAGCGGCTTCAAGCGAAAATGATGCGCGCCGGGCTGGAGACGGAACTCATGGTTTATCGCCCGGAATGACGTGCAACACTGCGGCTCGTCGCCCTTTGATGCTCGTCCACAGCGCCGTGAATGGACCAGCGAGCAGCAGAAACGGCGGAATCAGGTTGGGAAAGTAGATGCGGGTGTCGTGGATCGGGAAGACGGTGAACTTGGCCAGCACGCCGAGCACCAATGCCGCGAACAGGATTCCGGCGCGGCGGTCGAGCTTGAAGCCGGCGCGGCTTGAGGCATACCACCCCGCCAGCGCCAGCACCGAGACGCCGATCCAGCTGTTGAGGCTGACGGCGCGGACCAGGGAGGCGGCAAAGGCCCGGAGATAGGCGACAACCGAGAACGGTGGATCGAAGCCGTCCATATTGTAGTGCTGCTCGATGCTGGAGAACCACAGATGCGGCCACCAGCCGGGATGCTGCGCCCAATGGGAGATGGCGAAATAAGCGACCAGGGAGGCGGCAAACCCGGCCAGCGCGCCCCACGCTTTCTGCCGGAAGGCGACCAGCAGCACGGCGAAGATGGCAAGGAAGACAATGTTGTCGGGCCGCGCCATGAAGGCGAGGAAAAGCAGGACCGCTGTCGCGACCTCGCGACCGCGCACATACGCAAAAAGCCCGCCGAGGAACAGCGCCGAGCACAGCAGATCCGGCGTCGCGGCCCGCGCCACATCGCCGAATTCGGCCATGATCAGCACCGCGCCGGCGACCGGCGCCAGCGCCAGCGCGCCTTCGGACCGCAGCCAGAGCAGCGCGATCCCACCGAACAGCAGCACCGACAATACCTGTAGCAGCCGCATCGCCTCGACCGGCGACATCACAGAGCTCATCGTCGAAAGGATCTCGGCGTAGAGGAACTTGACCCGATACATGCCGAGCAGCGAATGGAAGTCGGTGGCATTTCCGGCCATATGGCTGCGGAAGCCGCCGCCGTCATCGACCAGCGCTTTGTAGTCGCCCGCCGATACACCGTCCCTGACCGTGCCATAGGCATAGTCGTGCAGCGCCTTCGCATCGGCATAGGTGCCTTCCTCGGCGATCGCCAGATAGGGCAGCATGTCCCAATTGGCGTCGGGCATGAACCATGCCGTCACGGCAGTCAGAAGGATGTAGAGGGCAAAGGCCGCCGCCCCGATCGGTGCGGCAAGACGCGCATAGGTGCCCTCGCCCCACGCCAGACCGGCCTCGGTGAGCCGGTCGAGCAGGTTTGTCGGAACGGGGGATTTGGTCAGCATGGTTTCGCTCAGCAGCCTAGCGGACCTGGCTTTTGACGAAATCCTTCACGATCGACACGATGCCGCGCGACAGCAGGCTGTCGAGCGCCTCGACAAAGCGATCGACATGTTCGCGCTGGCAGATCAGCGGCGGTTCGAGACGGATGACGTTGCGGTTGTATTCGGTGAAGGCGACGAGCACGTCGTAGTCGCGCAGCAGCAGCGCTCCGACGAAGCCGGACAAGGACCCCTTCAACTTGTCGTCAAGCACGCTGACCACAGGCCGCAGCACCATCGGCAAGGTCTGCGAAAAGTCGTGGAATTCCAGCCCGACCATAAGCCCCTTGCCCCGCACGTCCTTGATGATCTTGGGATATTTCTCCTTGAGCGCTTGCAGCCGTTGCAGGAGGTAGTCGCCGGTCATCGCGGCGTTGTCGATCAGTCCCTCGTCGTAAAGCACGTTGAGCGCCTCGATCGAGGTGACGCAGGCCTCGCCCATGCCGCCGAAGGTGGCCATGGCGTGGATCATCGCCGTCTTCGGCGTGCCATAGGCCTTCATGTAGACCTCGCGCCTGGCGATCATGGCGCCGACCGCCGCCTTGCCGCCACCGAGCGACTTTGCCAGCGCCGTCACGTCAGGAACGACGCCGTAATGCTCGAAGGCATAGAAGCGGCCGGTACGTCCATAGCCGCACTGCACCTCGTCGGCGACCCACAGCACGCCGTACTGGTCGCAGAGCGCGCGCAGCTTTTGCCAGTATTCGGCAGGCGCCTGGATGATCCCGCCGCCGCCCTGAATGGTTTCCAGCACGATGACGCCGACCTCGGGATCGGAGCGGAAGGTGCGCTCGACCGCCTCGATGTCGGCGAACGGGATACGCACGACATTGTCGGCGACCTTGAAGTCGGCGCGGTAGAGCGAGCCGTCTGTAATCGCCAGCACACCCTTGGTCTTGCCGTGGAAGGAATTCTCGGCATAGACGACCTTCGGCCGCTTCGGGCCGGCGGCTCGCTCGGCGAGCTTCACGGCCGCTTCCATGGCTTCTGAGCCGGACGAGCCCAGAAACACCATGTCGAGATCGCTGGGCGAGCATTTGGCGAGATTGTGCGCCAGGGCCGCCGCATATTGCGACATGAACGCGATGGCGATTTCCTGCCGCTTCTCATCCTGGAATTTCTTGCGCGCTTCGAGAAGGCGCGGATGATTGTGGCCGAAGGCCAGCGAGCCGAAACCACCGAAGAAATCCAGGATTCTGCGGCCGTTCTGATCGATGTAGAACATGCCTTCGGCACGCTCGATCTTGATCTTGTGGAAGCCGAGCAGCTTCATGAAATGCAGCTGGCCGGGGTTGAGGTGCGCCTTGAACAGGTCGGTCATGCGCGCGACGTCCATCGTCTTGGCCTGCTCGACGCTGATCAGATCGGGCTTGACGGTGGTGGCGGGCGAAAGCGCCGGCGCGCTGACCGTGGCGCGCGCAGTCGTGTGGTCTGGCTTGGTCATGACGGTCATCTCAAGAGTCTCCTGCTGGCCCTTCACTCGGCGGGCACATGTTTGGCGGCGACGGCATGGCCGTCTTTCTTGGCGCGATATTCGCTGTAGGCGGCGATCAGCATGTCCTCGTCGCGATATTGCGGCACCCAGCCGAGTTGGCGCTCGGCCTTGGACACGTCGAGCACGCAGTCCTCGTCGGCGATCAGATACTGCTCCGGATCCATGATCGGCATGTTCAAGAGGTCGAGCAGGTCGAGCGTGCGCTTGACCGCCCAGCCCGGTGTCGGAATCAGGATCGACTTCGAACCGGCATGCCTGATCAGATCGCCGAGCAGTTTCCTGACCGGCGGCGGATTGAGCGAGCCGAGATTATAGGCCTCATCAGGCACGCCCGCCTTCCAGGCGGCGCGCGCGGCCTCGGCGCAGTCGAACACCGAGATGAACTGATAGGGGTTCTTGCCCGAGCCGATCATCGGCACCGGAAGGTTCCAGTCGATCAGCTTGAACAGTTTCTCGAGGATGCCGAGGCGGCCGGGGCCGATGATGAGGCGCGGCCGAAACAGCGAGATCGACATGCCGCGCTTGCGCCATTCGGCGGCCAGTTCCTCGGTCTTCTGCTTCGACCAGCCATATTCGCCGAGCGGCGCGACCGGATGGTCCTCCGTCATCGGCTGTGTGACCGTGTGGCCGTAGATCATGTCGGTCGTGTAGTGGACGAGCCTCGGAGCACCGGCCTTGTCCATCGCCTGCAGGATGTGCTCGGTGCCGTGGAAATTCACCGGGAAGAAGAACTCGTAGCGTTTGGCGCGCACCTGGATCGGCGATAGCATTTTCGCCGACAAATTGTAGACCATGTCGTCGGCCTTCAGCCCGACCGAAGCGACCGAGGCCGGATCGGTGACGTCGCAGCTGATAGTGCGGACCGAGCGGTAATGCGGCAGATCGCTTTTAGCGATATCGGCGACAACCACCTCCTCGCCGTCGGCCAGAAGTTTCGGGGCAAGGTGGCGGCCGACGAAACCGTCACCGCCGAAGATCACATGTCTCATCGAACGATCCCACTGTGAATCTTGTCGGACGAAAGGGAGGCCGTTTCCTCGTCATGCCCGCGCCCACCCAAATCCCGGCCACTTTGGGCGATCAGCACCGTGCCGACGCAGATGAAAGCGATGCCGGCGATACGCCAGCCATTGAGGTCCTCGCGGAAGACGAAATAGGCGAAGATCGCAACGGCGACATAGGCGAGGCTGAGGAATGGGTATGCGAAACTGAGCTCGACCTTGGACAGCACATAGAGGTGCGACGCCATCGAGATGACGAAGGTGCACAGGCCGAGGAAAACCCACGGGCTGAAGACGATCTGCAACAGCTTCAGCAATGGATTGGTGCCCTCGAAGGAAATCTGGCCGAGCGACATCATGCCCTGCTTCAGCATGAGCTGCGCAGCGGCGTTGGTCATGACCGTGAACAGAATGAAGACGATGTATTTCATGTCTTTTCCAGAGACCCTTCCTCGTTCTATTAAAAACCTGCAAACATTTCGTGAAGCACAGGAAAACTCGAAGAAAGCTTTACCTTATCGTTCCATTAACCATGAACTATTCGAATCTTATCGAATCCTCGGCTTCGGCGGGGTCGCGTCGCGCGTCGAGCTTTTTCGCCGTTCGCGCCCAGAAGCTCGACATGAAGGCGGGGTCGCGGATGGCTTCGAGGCGCTGCCATTCCGGAAAGGACGCGGCGAAAACGTCGGCACCCATTCGGGCGTCCTTGTAAGGATTGACCGCGCCACCGGCCTCGACGGTGATTTGGTCGAGCTCCTTCAGCAGCGCCAGCGTCGCCCGGCCACGGTTGGGAAAATCCAGCGTCAGCGTGAAACCCGGTCGCGGGAACGACAGCAGTGCCGGCGAGCGGATCGAGCCGAAGCGCTTCAAGACCGTGAGAAACGAGCCCTGCCTGGCTCGTTTTGCCGCCGCAAGCAACGCCGGCACCGCCCGGCGCGCGACGTCTTCCGGCACCACGCTCTGGTGCTGGAAGAGCCCGTTCGGTCCGTAGAGCCGGTTCCAATTGCCGACCCCGTCGAGCGGAAAGAAAAAACCCTGGTAGCCGACCCGACGCGGCGCCGTGGACCGGCCTTTCTTCCACCGGTAAGCGGCATTGAAGGCAGTCAGGAACGGCCGGTTGAGCACGTTGAATGGCGGCTGGAACGGCACCGAAAGATTCCCGCATGCACGCAAGGCCACATGGGAGCCATGCTCGGCGTGATTGCCGGTGAACAGCAGCCCGCGCCCACGGCCGTGGCCGCCGGCAAGCTGGTCGATCCAGGCCACGACGTATTCGTTGGCCTGGTCGGCCGCTTGGGCAAGCTCGAAGAACTCGCCGAGGTCGCGGAACGGGGTCGCCGTCTCGACGATGTCGAGCGATGGCACCCGCATCAGCCGGATAGATGCCGACAGGATCAGTCCGGTCAGCCCCATGCCGCCGATCGTTGCGGCAAACAGGCGTGCGTTGTCGGTGGCCGAGCAGTAGTAGGTCCGTCCATCCGATCTGAGCAGCGTGAAGGATTCGACATGGCAGCCGAAGGTGCCGCGCCGGTGATGGTTCTTGCCGTGAACATCATTGGCGATGGCGCCGCCGAGCGTGACGAACTGCGTGCCAGGAACGACGGCCGGAAAGAAGCCGTATGGCGCTGCATGGGCGATGATGTCGGGCAGAAGCATGCCGGCCTCGGCCTCCATCACGCCGGTCTCGGCATTAAAGGCGCGGATGCGATTCAGCGGCCGCATGTCGACGACCTTGCCAGCCTCGTTCTGGCAGGAATCGCCATAGGAGCGGCCGTTGCCATAGGCGAGCAAGGCGTTTCTTGTCGCCTTGCCGCCCTTCAGCAACGCAACAGCGTCGTCCGCCGGGATCACATCGAGTGCCGGCGGCGTGGCAAGGCCGAAGCTCTGAAAACGCTGCTTCGCCACGCCTACCAGCCTCCGGCGACCAGAAACACGGCGCCGATGAGCACGACGATCTGGCTGCGCCAGTCGCGAATGATGAAGACGACCGGATCGTCGTGCATCTCGTCGCGGCGGGCGAGTATCCAGACGCGCATGGTCAGGTAGAGCACGATCGGGGCCAGCGGCCAGACCAGCCAGGGGTGCGGATAGAGTTCGCGCACCGCAACGCTGTCCATATAGAGGGCCAGCACCAGTGCCGAGGAAAAGGCCGAGGCCATGCCCGCCTGGGCGACGATCTCCTGGTCTTCGGTGCGGTAGCCGCGGCCGGCAATGCGCTCGCCGGCTGGAATGGCGGTCGTGCGCAGCTCAACGAAACGCTTCACCAGCGCCAGCGACAGAAAAAAGAAGATCGAGAAGGCCAGCAGCCAGAACGAGACGTCGACGCCGGTCGCCGCGGCGCCCGCCAGAACGCGGATCGTGTAGAGACCGGCCAACGTCAGCACGTCGATCAGGAGCATGCGCTTGAACGACAGCGAATAGGCGGTGGTGACAATGATGTAGCCGCCGAGAACGCCGAGGAATTCGATCGGCAGCAGAAGCCCTGCTCCAACACCTATTGCAAGCAGCACCGCCATCGAACCGAGGCCGAACGGGATCGACAGCGCGCCGCTGGCGAATGGCCGGTTGCGCTTGGTCAGATGTTTGCGGTCGAGCGCCAGATCGAAGAAATCGTTGAGGATGTAGATGGCGGAAGCGACCGCGCTGAACGAGACGAATGCCAGCAAGCATTCCCAGATCATGTCGGCGTTGAAGTATTCGTGCGACAGCACCATCGGCACCGCGATCAGCGAGTTCTTCAGCCACTGATGAACACGCAGCATCTTGACGATGGTCCTGAATGTCGGCTTCGGCGCCGGCATCATTTCGGCACTGTGCGCGGCCTGCCAGCGCGCAGCATGGCGGTCGGGCGCGACGACGATTGCCGTGCGCGCGGCGTCGAATACGCTAAGGTCGTGCCGGCTGTTTCCGGCATAGTCGAAGCCGCCGTCGCCATAGGCGGCGACAAGCGAAGCGCGCTTTCTGCCTGCAGTCATGTTGTAGGGGCCATCGGTCGCCAGGACGCGGTCGAATATCCCGAGATGCGCGGCGATCGCCTCGGCGAATTTGCGTGGCGTGCCGGTCGCCAGCACAATCTGGCGGCCCTCGCCATGTTCAATGCGAAGGCGCTGAAGCAGCGTCTCGCGATAAGGCAGCGATGCAGGGTCGATCTCGACGCGTTGAGCGATGGCCTGCTTCAACTGCGCCGGCCCGCCGGCAAGCCAAAACGGCACGAGGAAGATATAGAGCGGATTCTTCTTGAGAAGGATGAACAGCCCTTCCCACAACAGGTCCGTCGCGATCAGCGTGCCGTCGAGATCGACCGCAAGCGGAATTGCGTTCCTGTCCGACCGCGCATCCATTTTCGTTGCCCTGCCTGAAAGCGCATGACCCCGAAAACCGATTTTTTCGGAAAGGATCATGCGCCGATCCAAAACCAGCGCCGTGCTTCGGCGTCTTCGGCTCGATATAGCGGGGAACAGCGCAGCGAACGTTAAAACGCCCAGCCTGGCTTGGCTTGCATGACGGAATTTCGCTCTTCATCGTTAAGCATCGATGACCCGAAACGATAAAAAGGCCGGGCATTCCCGGCCTTCGAAAGCAAGCAGTCAACGTTACTTCATGCGGGTTACTTGATACGGGCGACCCCGCCTGAGATTTCGATCGTTTCCGAGCCGGTCAGCGCCTCGAGGTCGCCATTCGGCATGGTAACGAAACACCCGCTCGGGCAGAATTCCGCGGTTTCGCCGGCGGCCAGCGCCAGCTCCGTTTTGCCACCGCCTTCGGTCACGACCAGCGTGCGGGTCTCGGCGTCCTTGTTGGTCGCGCTGGCGGCGAAGGCTGAACCGCCCACGGCAAGAAAAGCGATGGCGGCGACGAGAGACTTCCACATTTGCAATATCGGTGTTTCCACCGCCTCTGTTGCATTTCGCAAGGCATTCTCGCCCTTTGCATGTGAGCTTATATGAGATGCAAGCTGAACGGCAACTGAATGCCGCATTCATGCCGCATTTGGTTCTCGCTGCGCCGAGAGCTGGCATCAGCTGAATCTTGATAGATCCTAATCGGGATCCGGCTTGCGGATCTTGCGCCCGGATTTGGCCAGGCGTTTCGCCTCGGCCACGGCTTCCGCCTTCGCTTGCTCCTGTTCGGCAAAATCGACTTCGATCTTGTCGTCGTCGATCGGCCACGCCTCATGCTTCTTGGTCTCGACGACGGCGCGCGGCGCCGATGGAATTTCGATATGTTGGTCGGCGAACACATCGAGGACGGCAAACCGGATGTCGTTCTGCACGACGTTGCCGTTCATCACGTCCGCCAGGAACACGCGGATTTCGAATTCGAGAGCGACCGGCCCGAAATTGGTGAACAGCACGAAGGGTTCGGGATTCTTCAGCACCAGCGGATGGCCACGCGCGATCTCCAAAAGCGCAGCATGGGCCTGTTTTACGTCGCTGCCGTAGGCGACGCCGACCTTGATGTCGATGCGACCGAGCTTGTTCCGGTGCGTCCAGTTGCCGACGGCATTGTTGATCAGGTTTGAATTGGGCAGGATCACCGACTGCCGCTGGAACGTCTCGATCTCGGTAGCGCGCACGCTGATCTTCTTGACCGTGCCGCTGATGTCACCGGCGACGATCCAGTCACCGACCTTGAATGGCCGCTCCGCCAAAAGGATCAGGCCGGAGACGAAGTTGGAGACGACGTTCTGCAGGCCAAAGCCGATACCGAGGGACAGGGCGCCGGCGACAAGCGCCAGGTTGGAGAGATCAATGCCAGCCGCCGAGACGCCGACGAGCGCTGCGAGCGCGACGCCGGCATAGCCGACCGCCAACCGGATCGAGTTGCGCACGCCGGTATCGACCTTGCCGCGCGCCATCACCGAGCCGTCGAGCCAGCCCTGGAACCAGCGCGTCAGGAAATAGCCGATGATGAAGACAACGATGCCGCTCAGGATGCCGGTCAACGAGATCGTCACCGAGCCGATGGTCAGGCCCGTCGCCAGCTTGTAGCCCCAGGCCTGGATGTCGCCGGGCTGGAAGCCCCACATCAGCAGGATCAGCGGCAGGAATACCAGCACGATCATGACATTGATGGCGACGCTGACGACCAGGCCGAGCTGGTCGAGCGCGGACTCCTCATAGCTGGAATTGACCGACAGCCAGCGCCCGATCGACGTGTTGGCAAAGCCGCCTTCCTCGCTGATCGCCCGCGCCGACAGGAAGCCGATATACGCGGTGACCAGTATGGTGCCGGTGACCACGACCTGCAGCGAGACGAAGATGGCAAGGCCGATATAGCCGAGCAGCGCCGCGGCGATGGTGAAAAGGCCTAGCGCGAAGGCGGTGTACCGCAGCCACGCCGGCCAGGGCCGCCAGCGTCCGTCGGTGGCCTTGAACGGTTTCAGCAGCCCCATCAGGATCAGGATGACGCCAACGATGATGGTGGCGACAAAACTTCTGGCGATGGTCAGCGACAGCGGCGAGCCCATCTTGTCATTGACGACCGACAGGAAATTATTGATGCCGATAACCACCGCCATGGCCGTCGTCAGCCGCACCAGCCAGCGTGCCGGACCGGTTTCAACGGGTATGAGCCGCCAGTTCGGCAGCCGCGGCTCCAGCGCCGCATTGGTCAGCCGGTTGACGCAGAACACCACCGCTATGACGGCGACCAGCGCATTCAGGAATACACCGATATCGCCACGCAACACGTTGTAGTAGTTGAAAAAGAACACGGTCGAGACCAGGAAGACGCCGACCGCCAGCGTCGGCAGCAATGTCGACCAGAACGCCACCGACAGCCGGCTGAGATAGGAGGGGTCCTCAACGGAAGGGTCCGCTTCGAAGACACGCCCGAACAGACGCCGCCCACCGACAAAAAGCACCGCCGCCAGGGAAAGCGCCGTCAAGGTCGCGGCCAGCACGGCCTGGAACTTGAACTTGAAGGCGAAGGTCAGCCACGATGACACCGCCTTGTAGAAGCCGGCATATTCATCGTTGGCATCGGAAATGACCTTCGGGCTCAACGCATCGGACAGAACGTAGCGCTTGGTGAGCAGATTGCGAAACAGCTCGCTGCGCATGTTGGCGATCCTGTCGATGAGGCCGCTGATGCGGATCGACAGATTTTGCGCCGCGGCGATGACAGCATTGATCTCGGCCTTTTCGGACGCCAGCGCCTGGCGTTCGGTGGCCACGATATCGGGCTCGGGCGGCTGGCCCGCGGCCGGCGGCGCCCCGAGCTGATCGAGCCTTGCGTTGATCTCCGAAAGGCGCGGGCGGAAGGCAAGCGCGCTGTTCAGCGCACCTCGCGACATTTCCTCGAGTTGCAGGCGGATATCGACAAGGCTGGCGTCGTCGTCACCGTCCTGCTGGATTTTCTTTTCGAGATTGTCGGTCCTCGTCGTCAGGTCCTGGAGGATTTTCTGCTGGTCGGCGACCACTCCGGAGGGAGCCTGGTCAAGCCCCTGCGCCACCGCACCAAGCGACAGCGGCGCCGAGGCAACGATCGCCAGGACCAGAACGAAGCGGAGCAGTCGGAAAAGCATGATTGTTTGGCGACTCACAGGCAGCAAGGCGTTCTAAAGCTCGTCCTTGATAAAGACGCTCATACCAGGGAGCAAGCCGTCCCGCTCTGCCCGTCGATTTCGGAGTCGGCCAGTCGAAAAGCGATGGCGCAATATTGGCTTTGCGGCAGCGGCCTGCTCTATAGTGTGCCGCATCGCCCAAAACGGATGACAAAAAGCCAGAACGGATAATAAAAAGAATGGCGGAATATTCGGCCTTCTCGCTTCTCAAAAACGCGCTGACCGGCAACAAGGACTGGAAGCCGGCCTGGCGCAAACCGGACCCGAAGGCATCCTATGACGTGATCGTCATCGGCGGTGGCGGCCATGGCCTGTCGACCGCCTACTATCTCGCCAAGGAGCACGGCATCACCAATGTCGCGGTGCTGGAAAAGGGCTGGCTCGGCTCCGGCAATGTCGGCCGCAACACGACGGCCGTTCGCTCCAACTACCTGCTGCCTGCCAACACCCGCTTTTACGAACATTCGATGAGGCTGTGGGAGAACCTCTCGCACGACCTCAACTACAACGTCATGTTCTCGCAGCGTGGCTGCCTGAACCTGGCGCACACGCCTGCCCAGCTTGACGATCTTGCGCGACGCGGCAACGCTATGCGCCATCTCGGCGTCGACGCCGAACTGATGACCACGGCGGAGATCGCACGCCTGATACCGGCGCTGGACGTCTCAGGCGCGGCTCGCTTCCCGGTCGTCGGCGGGCTGATGCAACCGCGCGCCGGCACCGCCCGCCACGATGCCGTCGCCTGGGGCTATGCGCGCGGCGCTGACCGTCGCGGCGTCGACATCATCGAGAATTGCGAGGTCACCGGCTTCCTGCGTGATGGCGACCGCGTCACCGGCGTCTCGACCTCGCGTGGTGAGATCCGCGCCAAGAAAGTGGCGGTCGCGGTGGCCGGCAGCACCGGACGGGTCATGCAGCTTGCCGGCATCGAGACGATGCCGATCGAGAGCCATGTTCTGCAGGCCTTCGTGACGGAATCGCTGAAGCCGTTCGTCAATACTGTCCTCACCTTCGGCATGGGCCATTTCTACATGTCCCAGTCGGACAAGGGCGGCCTTGTCTATGGCGGCGATCTCGACGGCTACAACAGCTACGCCCAGCGCGGCAGTTTGCCTATTGTCGACGAGGTGATGAGCGAGATGCTGGCGCTATTTCCGGGTCTCGCCCGCGTGCGCATGCTGCGCTCCTGGGGCGGCGTCTGTGACATGTCGATGGACGGTTCGCCGATCATCACCACCGGCCCGCTGCCGGGCATGTATCTCAACTGCGGCTGGTGCTACGGCGGCTTCAAGGCAACGCCGGCGTCTGGCTGGTGCTTTGCCTGGACCATCGCCAAGGACGAGCCGCACGACTTCAACGCGCCCTTCACGCTCGACCGCTTCCATCGCGGCATGGTGATCGACGACAAGGGCCAGGGCGCGACGCCGCGGCTGCATTAGGTAAGACGAAAATGCTGATCACTTGCCCCTATTGCGGCCCGCGCGATGTCATCGAGTTCACCTACCAGGGCGACGGCAACCGCGAGCGCCCTCAGCCCGCCTCGCAGAATCTCGACGCCTGGAACGCCTATGTCTACGATCGGTTGAATCCGGCGGGTGACCACAACGAGATCTGGCAGCATTCCGGCGGCTGCCGCGCCCATCTCAGGGTCGTGCGCAACACGCTGACACACGATATCTCCAGCGTCGCCTTCGCGCGCGGCGACCACAAAGCCGCTGCGCGCCACAAGGCGGAGGGCAAGTCGTGAGCCCACGCCGCACCGATGCCGGTGGTCGGATCGACCGGCTGCGAACCATCCGGTTCACCTTCGATGGCGCGCCTTACACCGGCCATGCCGGCGACACGCTTGCCTCGGCGCTGCTGGCCAACGGCGTCACCTTGTTCGGGCGCTCGTTCAAATATCACCGCCCGCGCGGCGTGCTGACATCAGGCGTCGAGGAGCCGAACGCCCTGGTGACGGTGCTGCGGGGCGAGGTTCGCGAGCCCAATATTGCCGCGACCATGGTCGAGATCTATGACGGGCTGACCGTTGTCAGCCAGAACCGCTTTCCATCGCTGTCCTGGGATGTCAGCGCCGTCAATCAGCTCGGCGGCAAGCTTCTGTCCGCCGGCTTCTATTACAAGACCTTCATGGGACCCGCGATCGGCCCGCTGAAGAGCACGCGTTTCTGGATGTTCTGCGAGCATTTCATCCGCCGGGCCGCCGGTCTCGGCCGCGCCGGGACTGCTCCCGACACGGCGCGTTATGAGCGCATGAACGCTTTCTGCGATGTGCTGGTGGTCGGCTCAGGTCCGGCCGGGCTGATGGCCGCCAGGGCCGCCGCCGATCAGGGCGCGCGTGTCATCCTCAGCGAGCTCGAACCGCATTTCGGCGGCTCGGCCAACTGGTCAGGCGAGACGATCGACGGCATGCCCGGGGCGGACTGGGCAGCGCGAGCCGCCGGCCAGCTCGAAGGCTATGACAATGTCCGCCTGCTGCCGCGCACCACGGTCTGGGGCTATTACGACGGCAACACGCTCGCTGCGCTTGAACGGGTTACCGACCATAAGGAGAGACCAGGCAAGGGCGAACCGCGCCATCGCTACTGGACCATTCGCGCCAAATCGGTGGTTCTGGCCACCGGCTCCTTCGAGCGGCCGCTGGTGTTTCCGGGCAACGACCGGCCGGGTGTGATGCTGGCGCATGCCGGCGAGCGTTACGCCAACGAGTACGGCGTGCTGCCGGGCCACAGGATCGCGCTCTTCACCAACAATGACAGTGCCTATCGCTCCGCCCTTGCGCTGAAGAAGGCCGGTGCGGCGATCATCGCCATCGTCGACGTGCGGCCGGAGCTTTCGAGCGAGATGCGCGAGATCGCCGACGAAGCGGAAGCCAAGATTCTTTCCGGTCACGCCGTGGTCGCCACCGAAGGCGGCAAGGCGCTGTCCGGCATCAAGGTGCAGCGCTTCGACATGGTCAACGGCGCGCTTGCCGGCGATCCGCGCAGCATTCAAGCCGACTGCCTGCTGATGTCGGGAGGCTGGTCGCCGACCATCCATCTGGCCAGTCAGGCCGGTGCCAAGGCGGAATGGAATGCCGCCAGGCAAGCCTTCCTGCCACCGAAGCCAACCCAGCAATGGATTGGCGCCGGCGCTTTCACCGGCAGCTTCTCCACCGCCGAGGCCATCGCCGAAGGTCGCGCCGCCGGGCTTTCGGCGGCCGGCGGGACCGGCGCACCAACGGCCTTGCCGGTCGTCGAAGCAGCACCCGGCGATCCCGACCCGGCGCCTGTGTTCGAGATCAAGGCCGATGGAAAAAGCTTCGTCGATTTCCAGCACGACGTGACCGCGGAGGATGTGCGGCTGGCGCATCGCGAAGGCTTTGTCTCGGTCGAGCACCTGAAACGCTACACCACGCTCGGCATGGCGACCGACCAGGGCAAGAACTCCAACATACCCGGCCTCGCCATCATGGCCGAAGCGCTGGGCAAGCCGATCCCCGAAGTCGGCACGACACGCTTCCGCCCGCCCTTTTCCGCGGTGTCTATCGGCTCGCTCGCCGCAGAACGCTTCGGCGACCTGAGGCCAGAGAGGCTGACGCCGATGCATGACTGGCACGTCGCCAATGGCGCAACCATGTATTCGGCCGGCCTCTGGTATCGCCCGATGATTTATGGCCATCCCGGCGAGACGATCGAGCAGGCCTATGTGCGCGAAGCCAGGGCGACGCGCGAGAGCGCCGGCATCGTCGACGTCTCGACACTGGGCAAGATCGCCGTGCAGGGTCCGGACGCAGCGGAATTCCTCGATCTGGTCTACACCAACATGTTCTCGACGCTGGCCGTCGGCAAGGCCCGCTACGGGCTGATGCTGCGCGAGGACGGCCTCGCTTTCGACGACGGCACGACGTGGCGGCTCGGCGATCAGGGCTTCCTGATGACCACCACCACGGCCAATGCCGGCAAGGTGATGCAGCATCTGGAGTATTTCCTTGACGTTATCTGGCCGGAGCTGAAGGTCCACGTCACCTCGGTGACCGACGAATGGGCGGGTGCCGCCATCGGCGGACCGAAGGCGCGAGCCATTCTTGCCGCTTGCATCACTGGCACCGCCGTCGACAACGCCACGCTGCCTTTCATGGGCATCGTGCACGGCAAGATATCAGGCGTGCCGGTGATGATCTGCCGGCTGTCTTTCTCCGGCGAAATGGCCTTCGAAGTTTACTCCGGCGCCGGGTACGGCACCCATGTCTGGGAAGCGTTGATCGAAGCCGGCAAGCCGTTCGGACTGGTGACTTACGGGCTCGAGGCGCTGGGCACGATGCGTATCGAGAAAGGCCACGTCACCGGCGCCGAGATCGACGGCCGAACCACGGCGCGCGACCTGCATCTCGACTGGATGCTGTCCAAGAAAAAGCCCTTCATCGGCTCGGCGATGATGGATCGCGAGGGGCTGATCGCTCCCGGCCGGCTGGAACTCGTCGGTCTGATTTCGCTGGACAACCAGCCGCTCAACGGCGGCGCGCACATCGTCGAGGCGCTTGACGAAGCCAATCCGCACGATTCCATCGGCCACATCACCGCTTGCTGTTATTCGCCGGCGCTCGGCAAATACATCGCGCTCGCTTTGGTTAAGGACGGCAAGGCACGGCGCGGCACGCGTGCCCATATCTCCGATCCCCTGCGCAACCGGTTCGGCCCGGTCGAGATCGTCTCCAACCACTTCTTTGATCCGGACGGGAGCCGCATGCATGGTTGAGCGCCAATCACCGCTTGAGCTGGCACCGCTTGAGCCGGAACTGCGCACCGGCTCGCACGGCGATTTCGAACACGGCATCGATGTCATCCTCTCCGAAACCAGGCCGGGATCGATCCTGCAGCTCGCTGCCTGGCCGGGCCAGGAGAAGAAGTTGATATCAGGCATCCGCACCGTTACCGGCCTTGCTCTGCCCGATGGCGCCGGCGCCGGCAGCACCGACGGCGTGAGGTCGGTGTTCGGCTTCGCGCCGGGAAAATTCACAGTGGTCGACGGGGCCGAAGGCCTGGCATCAGCCTTTGCCAATGTCGTCACCCCGGCGATCGGCACGGTGACCGACCTGTCGCACGGCCGCACCGCGATCCGCATCGCCGGACCAAAGGCCGAATGGGTGCTGGCAAAACTCTTCGCCATCGACTTCGCGCTGCCGGCCTTCCCGGTCGGCGCCGGCCGCTCGACCATGCATCACGACGTCTTCGCCCAGATCCAGCGCACCGGCGCCGACCAGTTCGACATCTATGTGTTCCGGTCGTTTGCGCGCTCGTTCTGGAAGGCGCTATGCCATGCCAGCGAGGAAGTCGGCTACGAAGTGCAGTAGACCGAGGCGACGCGTCACCTCACTTGGCGAACGTCACCCACTCTTCCAGCGGCGCGCGGTCGGTGCGGAACTCGTTTTCGGGCTTGGACGTGTCCTCATGGCCGAGCGCCATGCCGCAGACGACGATCTCCTCATCGGGGATGTTGAGCACCGGCCTGATCTGCTTGTGATAAGGTGCAAAGGCCGCCTGAGGACAAGTGTGCAGGCCCCTGCCCCGTGCCGCCACCATGATGTTCTGCAGGAACATGCCGTAATCGATCCACGACCCCTTGTTCAGCCGCCGGTCGACGGTGAAGATCATGCCGACCGGCGCGTCGAAGAAGACGAAGTTGCGGTCGTGCTGCGCGCGCATCCTGTCGACCTCGCGCCGGCCGATGCCGAGCACGCCGTAGAGGCCGAAGCCGTTCGCCCGCCGCCGGGTGAGATACGGTTCGAAGAACTGGTCCGGGTAGTAGCGATACTCGTCCCACTCGGCCTTTTCGGCGCGGATACCGGAATTGAGGATGGCATCGGTGATCCGCTGCTTGACCTCGCCCTTGGTGACGTAGACCCGCCAAGGTTGCATGTTGGTGCCCGAAGGCGCACGAGCCGCTACAGCGAGAATGGCGCGGATCGTCTCGTCGTCGACCATATCGGGCAGGAAGGCGCGCACCGAACGGCGCGACGTGATCGCCTCGTCGACGATCGCCGCATCCTTGGCGATCCGGGTGTTGTTTTCCAGCATGGGCCGTCCTTAGCGCATGGCCCCGGAAATCGGGATCGGTGTCCGGAAGGATCATGCGCAGTCTAGAAAATGACAGAGCGTCCTTTGCGCGTCCAATTGGACGCGCGGCGCGCTATCGTGGGTCTCGACCGGACGCCCTCACTCGCCGTTCGTGGCCGAGCCTTTGCCTGAACCGTCAAAATGGCGCAAGCAAATCTTGTAGCCTCATGAAAATGCCCTTGATTTTTTCACGAACTTGACCCCTCATGAAATTTGCCCGAAATTTTTCACCAAGGGGAATTTTTCAGTAAGAGAAATGGCTTGACCTCAACCGCCGTCAGATCGGAGCAGGAAAATCGCGAACGGCTGCTGGCCGGCGATATCAGGGCTCTGCGCCGGGCGCGCGGGCTGACGCTTGCCGAGGTCGGCCTGAAGCTCGGCCGCTCCGTCGGCTGGGTCAGTCAGGTCGAGCGCGGCCTGTCGATACCCTCGCTCAGCGATCTCAGGGCCTTCGCGGAATTGTTCGGCGTGCCGGTCAGCCTGTTCTTCAGCCATGACGTGCCCGTCGAGAACGAGCGCGGCGTGGTCGTGCGCGCCGGCAGCCGCCGCACGCTTGGCACAAGCGATTCCGGCCTGGTGGAGGAGCTTCTGTCGCCCGATCTCGGCGGTAGCTTCGAGATGCTGCGTTCGGTCTTCGCGCCGGGTGCGGAGCTAAAGACCGAGGCGCGCCGGCCGACGGAGGAAGCCGGATATGTCGCTTCCGGCAGCTTCGACATCGAGGTATCAGGTGTCTGGCACCGGCTTGGTGAGGGCGACTCCTTTCGCTTCGACGGCAAGCCGTTCCGCTGGCGCAATCCTGGAGCGGAGCCGGCGGTAGTCATCTGGGTGGTTTCACCACCTGTTTACTAGAGGTTTGGAGAAGAACATGGCCGGTTTGCCGACCACGGCACGTGTGGTGATCATCGGAGGTGGTGTCGTCGGCGCCTCCTCGCTCTACCATCTCGCCAAGGCGGGCTGGACCGACTGCGTGCTCCTGGAAAAGAACGAGCTCACCTCCGGCTCGACCTGGCATGCGGCCGGCAACGTGCCGACCTTCTCCTCCTCATGGTCGCTGATGAACATGCAGCGCTATTCGACCGAGCTTTATCGCGGACTGGCCGATGCGGTCGGCTATCCCATGAACTACCACGTCACCGGCTCACTCAGGCTGGCCCATACGGCCGAGCGCATGCAGGAGTTCCAGCGCGCCAAGGGCATGGGCCGCTATCAGGGCATGGACATCGACGTGGTCGGGCTCGACGAGATCAAGCGCCGCTACCCGTTCATCGAAACGCATGAGCTGAAGGGCGCGCTCTACGATCCGAGCGACGGCGATATCGACCCGGCGCAGCTGACCCAGGCGCTGGCCAAGGGCGCCCGCGACATGGGTGCGAAGATCATCCGTTTCTGTCCGGTCACCGGCGTGCGCCGCGAGAAGGACGAGTGGGTGGTCGAGACCGCGCAGGGCGAGATCCGCTGCGAGATCGTCGTCAACGCCGCCGGCTACCGCGCGGCCGAAGTCGGCAAGATGTTCGGCCGCGACGTGCCGATGATGGTGATGAGCCATCAATATATCCTGTTCGAGGAAATCCCCGAACTGGCCGCATGGTCAAAGGAGCAAGGCAAGAAACTGCCGCTGCTGCGCGATGTCGACACCTCCTATTATCTGCGCCAGGAAAAGAACGGCATGAATCTCGGCCCCTATGAGCGCAATTGCCGTGCGCATTGGGTCGGCCACAATGACCCAATGCCCGATGATTTTTCGTTCCAGCTGTTCCCCGACGATCTCGACCGGCTGGAGGACTATCTGGCCGATGCCGTCGCCCGCGTGCCTATCCTCGGCACCGCCGGCCTGTCAAAAGTCATCAACGGCCCGATCCCCTACGCGCCGGACGGCAACCCGCTGATCGGCCCGATGCCCGGCGTGCCCAACGCCTTCGAGGCCTGCGTCTTCACCTTCGGCATCGCTCAGGGCGGCGGCGCCGGCAAGGTGCTGGCCGAATGGGTGACGGAGGGCCAGACCGAATGGGACATGTGGTCCTGCGATCCGCGCCGCTTCACCAGCTTTGCCTCGGCCCCGGATTACTGCATCGCCAAGGGCATGGAGATCTACGGCAACGAATACGCCATCCAATTCCCACGCCATGCCTGGCCGGCTGGACGCGACCGCAAACTGTCACCGATCCACGATCGCATCAAGGCGCTCGGCGCCTGCTTTGACGCCTATAATGGTTGGGAGCGCGCCACTTGGTACGCGCAAGCCGGCGACGACGTCTCGGAAGCCGCGACGCTGACCTTCCGCCGCGACGGGCCCTGGCAGCATCGCGTCCGCGAAGAATGCCTCGCCGTGCGCGACGCCGCCGGCATTTTGGACCTGCCTGGCTTCTCCCGCTTCAACCTCGACGGCCCTGGCGCTGCCGAATGGCTAAGCCAGCAGGTCACCGGGCTGGTGCCGAAACCCGGCCGCATCGGCCTCGTCTATTTTGCCGACGACAAGGGCCGCATCGTCACCGAAATGTCTGTCGTGCGTCACGATGAGAACCTGATGACGCTGATAACCGCCGCGGTGGCGCAGTGGCACGATTTCGAGTGGCTGAAATCACGCATGCCGAAGCATGCGACATTCAAGCTGATCGATCGCACAGAGGAATATTTCACGCAGATCGTCGCCGGACCCAACTCGCGAAAAATCCTCGCCGATATCTGCGCCGCCGACCTTGCTCTGCCCTGGCTCACGCATCAGGAAACGACAATCGCAGGCCGCTGGGCGAGGCTACTGCGTGTATCCTTCGCCGGCGAACTCGGCTGGGAAATCCACACCAAGATCGACGACACCGCCGCGATCTTCGATGCCGTCTGGGCGGCCGGGCAGAAGCATGGCCTGAAGCCGTTCGGCATGTACGCGCTGGATTCGCTGCGGCTCGAAAAAGGCTATCGCGCCTGGAAGGGAGACCTGTCGACCGACTACTCGATCCTGCAGGGCGGGCTGGAGCGCTTCGTCAAATGGGACAAGCCGGATTTTCGCGGCAAGGCGGCGTTGCAGAACGAGAAGCAGCAGGGTGTCAAGAAACGCTTCGTCACGCTGACCGTCGAAAATCCCGGCGACTGCGATGCGCCCACCATGTCGACGCTGTGGCATGACGGCGAGATCGTTGGCGAGACAACATCCGGCGGCTGGGGTCATCGCATCGACAAATCGATCGCGCTCGGCATGCTGCGCGCCGACCTCACCGAGCCGGGAACCACGGTCGAGGTTGAAATCTTTGGCGAGCGCTTCAAGGCGGTCGTACAGAACGACGAGCCGCTGTGGGATCCGAAGAACGAGAGGCTAAGAGCATAATGCCCAGACCATCATCGCGTATTTCCGGCATCGTACCTTCCGGCAAGGATGGCTGGGAGGTTCATTCCGCTGCCTGGGCACGCAAGGAGGCCGGCGAGGACATCATCATGCTGTCGGTCGGCGACCATGATTTCGATGCGCCGGGCCAAACCATCGAAGCCTGCGTGACAGCGGTTCGCGCCAGCAACCACCACTACACCCCGCTTCCCGGCATTCCGCGCCTGCGCAAGGCGATGGCGGCGGCCTCGACCCTCTGCACCGGCGTTGCGACCAACCCCGACCAGGTCATCGCCACGCAGGGTGGACAGGCGGCACTCTACGCTGCCGTGCAGGCCGTGCTCGACCAGGGCGACCACGCCATCGTGGTCGCGCCCTATTACGCCACCTATCCAAACACCTTCAGTGCGGCGGGCGCGGAATTCACTGTCGTCGAGACGCCGGCCGAGGATGGTTTCCAACCCCGCGCGGACATGATCCGCGCCGCCCTTCGCCCGAACACGCGGGCCATCCTCATCAACACACCGAACAATCCGACCGGCGCCGTCTATTCGCGGCAGCATCTTGAAGAGCTGGCGCAGATCTGCCGCGAGCATGACCTCTGGCTGCTGTCGGACGAGGTCTACTGGACGCTGGGTGGTGGCGAGCATATCTCGCCCCGCGCCCTGCCCGGCATGGCCGAGCGCACGCTCGTCATCAACTCGATGTCCAAGAGCCATGGCATGACCGGCTGGCGCATGGGCTGGCTGACCGGCCCCGAAACGATGATCTCGCTGCTGATCAACCTCAATCTGGTGACGACCTATGGTTTGCCGGCCTTCATCAGCCTCGCTTGCGCCGAGGCGCTGGAAAACGGCTACGGCGTCACGGAGATTGCCGAACGCTATGCTGCAAGGCGCAGCGTCGTCCTCGATGCCATGCGCGGCATGAACAACGTCACCGTGCGCGGTTCCGAAGGCGGCATGTATGTCATGCTCGACATATCGGCTCTCGAGCCCGACGACGAGAAGTTCGCCTGGGCTCTCCTCGACAAGGAAAAGGTCGGCGTGATGCCCGGCTCAAGCTTCGGCGAGGCGGCCGCCGGCCATATTCGCGTCAGCCTCTGCCAGCCCGAGGCGGTGCTTTTGGAAGCAGCCCTTCGCTTGCGCCGTTTTGCTTCCAGCTATCGCCGTGAGGCTGCATGAGCGCCCTGCCCGCCAAAACCATTCCTCCCAAAGCAAGGGCTGTCATTATCGGCGGCGGTGTCTCCGGCTGCTCGGTCGCCTACCATCTGGCCAAGCTCGGCTGGACCGATATCGTGCTGCTCGAACGAAAGCAGCTGACATCGGGCACGACATGGCACGCCGCCGGCCTGATCGGCCAGTTGCGCGGCTCGCAGAACATGACGCGGCTGGCGAAATATTCGGCCGACCTCTACGTCAAGCTGGAAGCCGAGACCGATGTCGGCACCGGCATGCGCCAGGTCGGCTCGATCACCGTGGCGCTGACCGAGGAGCGCAAGCACGAGATCTATAGGCAGGCGTCTCTCGCCCGCGCCTTCGACGTCGACGTGCGCGAGATTTCGCCTGGTGAAGTCAAGGAGATGTATCCGCATCTCAACATTTCCGACGTGGTCGGCGCCGTGCATCTGCCGCTCGACGGCCAGTGCGACCCGGCCAACATCGCCATGGCGCTGGCCAAGGGCGCGCGCCAGCGCGGTGCGACCATCGTCGAGAACGTGAAGGTCACCAAGGTCCATACCAGGGATGGCCGCGTCACCGGCGTTTCCTGGGCGCAAGGCGACGAGCAAGGCATGATCGAGGCCGATGTCGTCGTGAACTGCGCTGGCATGTGGGCGCGCGAGCTGGGTGCACAGAATGGCATCACCATCCCGCTGCACGCCTGCGAGCATTTTTATCTCGTCACCGAGCCGATCCCCGGCCTGACCCGCCTGCCGGTGCTGCGCGTGCCGGACGAATGCGCCTACTACAAGGAAGATGCCGGCAAGATGATGCTCGGTGCCTTCGAGCCGGTGGCGAAACCTTGGGGCATGGATGGCATCCGTGAGGATTTCTGCTTCGACCAGTTGCCCGAGGATTTCGAGCATTTCGAGCCGATCCTCGAAATGGGCGTCAACCGCATGCCGATGCTGGCCAGCGCCGGCATCCACACCTTCTTCAACGGTCCCGAGAGTTTTACGCCCGACGATCGCTACTATCTCGGCGAGGCGCCGGAGCTTTCCGGCTATTGGATGGCGACCGGATATAATTCCATCGGCATCGTCTCCTCCGGCGGCGCCGGCATGGCCCTGGCGCAATGGATCAACGATGGCGAGGCACCCTTCGATCTGTGGGAGGTCGATATCCGCCGCGCCCAGCCGTTCCAGAAGAACCGCCGTTACCTCAGAGAGCGCGTCTCCGAGACGCTCGGCCTGCTCTACGCCGACCATTTCCCGTACCGCCAGATGGCGACTTCACGGAACGTGAGACGCTCTCCCCTACACGAACATCTGAAGGCGCGCGGCGCGGTGTTCGGCGAAGTCGCCGGCTGGGAGCGCGCCAACTGGTTCGCCCGCGAAGGCCAGGAGCGCGAATACCGCTATTCCTGGAAGCGGCAGAACTGGTTCGACAACCAACGCGACGAACATCTGGCGGTCCGAAACGGCGTCGGCCTGTTCGACATGACCTCGTTCGGCAAGATCCGTGTCGAGGGCCGCGACGCCTGTGCCTTCCTGCAGAAGCTTTGCGCCAACGACATGGACGTGGCGCCGGGCAAGATCGTCTACACCCAGATGCTCAACCAGCGCGGCGGCATCGAGAGCGACCTCACCGTCT
This sequence comes from Mesorhizobium sp. M6A.T.Cr.TU.014.01.1.1, assembly GCF_004022765.1. NCBI lineage: Bacteria > Pseudomonadati > Pseudomonadota > Alphaproteobacteria > Hyphomicrobiales > Phyllobacteriaceae > Mesorhizobium > Mesorhizobium sp. M6A.T.Cr.TU.014.01.1.1. The sequence continues at coordinate 13,446 of NZ_RZPG01000020.1, read as the reverse complement.
CGCGGCTGTCGGAAACGGCGTACTTCCTCGTTGTGCCCGGCGCGACGCTGCAGCGCGACCTGGCCTGGCTGCGCAAGCACCTCACCGATGAATTCGTCGTCATCACCGATGTGACCGCTGCAGAAGCCGTTCTCTGCCTCATGGGCCCGGATTCAAGGAAGCTGATTCAAAAGCTGAGCCCGAACGATTTCTCCAACGAAACCAATCCATTCGGCACGTTTCAGGAGATTGAAATCGGCATGGGACTGGCCCGTGCTCACCGCGTCACCTATGTCGGCGAGCTCGGCTGGGAGCTTTATGTCTCGACCGACCAGGCCGCCCATGTCTTCGAGGCAATCGCTGAGGCTGGCGCCGAAGTCGGCCTAAAACTCTGCGGTCTGCACACGCTGGATTCCTGCCGCATCGAAAAGGCCTTCCGGCACTTCGGCCACGACATCACCGACGAAGACAATGTGCTGGAAGCAGGCCTCGGCTTCGCGGTGAAGACCGCCAAGGGCGATTTTCTTGGCCGCGATGCCGTGCTGAGGAAAAAAGAAAGCGGATTGAACCGGCGCCTGGTGCAGTTCCGCCTGAGAGACCCTGAGCCGCTGCTCTTCCACAATGAGGCAATCCTGCGCGACGGCAAGATCGTCGGCCCGATCACCTCAGGCAATTACGGCCACCATCTCGGCGGCGCCATCGGGCTCGGCTACATCGAGTGCCAGGGCGAGAGCGAGGCGGATCTGCTGTCGTCGTCCTACGAGATCGAGATCGCCGGCGAGCGCTTCGCCGCCGTGGCATCGCTGAAACCGATGTACGATCCGAAAGCGGAACGGGTGCGGATGTAAGGGGCACCCTTCCCTTCTCCCCTTGTGGGAGAAGGTGGCCTCGCGAAGCGTGGTCGGATGAGGGGTGTTGGACGGATCGCTGCGCCGAAAAGCTAAGCGCCTCGAAACGGTTGATTTTCCCATGGCCTCGTTTCTTCCAGCACCCCTCATCCGTCTCGGCGCTGCGCGCCGATCCACCTTCTCCCACAAGGGGAGAAGGTAATTTCTGCCGGCTCAAAACCGTTCCAGCTTCCTTCTTACTTTCTCCAGAAATGCCGCCCTCGTCTTTGGCGTCGACGCGTCCATCAGGTAGTGGGCCAGAAAGAACGTTCGGCAGCGGGTGGCGCAGAGCGCCCGCATGCCGCGCAGGATTGTCTTGCGTCCCGGCTGTCCGACGACCACGCTCCACCAGGTCGGTGCGCCGCAGGTCGTGATTACCCCGATCTTCGTCACATGCCTCATCAGCGACTGAATCCGTCCCTTGCCCGCTGGAAGCGTAAAGGCGACGTCGGTCGCCCAGACCCGGTCTAGCCACCCCTTCAGCATTGCCGGCAGCCCGTACCACCATGTCGGGTAGATGAAGAGGATTGCCTGGGCCCAGTTGAGGTGGTCGATGTGCGGCTTGAGCGCCGGGTCCTGCGGGGCGTGCTCATTGTAGGAGCGTCGCTCGCCGCAGCCCATGACCGGATTGAAATTCTCCGCATAGAGGTCGAGCAGCCGCACCTCCCAGCCCCTCGCCTTCAGCACCTCGATGGCACTATCCCGGATCGCGGCGCAAAAGCATTCGGGCACAGGATGGCAGTAAACCACCAGGACCCGCATCAGAAGGCATCCATGCTGGCGGCGACCTTCGCCATGAATCTTTTCCGCGTTTCATCGGTCGACAGGTTCATCGAGTAATGCGCGAGATAGGAAACGGAGGCGCTTGGCTTGACCGTGGCGCGCAACACACGCTTGACCAGCTTTCGCGGCGGGTCGCGCATCAGCATTGCATGGAGCCGGCTGCCGCCATAGGTGGTGACCGCCGCCAGCTTGCGGATGTTGTGCAGCGACGGCTTCACCTTGCCGTCGACCAGCTTGAACGACACGCCAGGCAGGAAAACGCGGTCGAAGAACCCCTTCAGGATCGCCGGATAGCCGTAGTTCCACACCGGGAATGACAGCACCAGCGCCTCGGCCTTTTGCAGCCTCTCGATATAAGCGGCCGCCGGATCAGCGGCGCCGCGCTCGTCGTGATAGCTGACCCGTTCGGCGCGCGTCAGCCTGGGATCGAAATTCTCGGCATAGAGGTCGCAATCGTCGACGGCATGGCCAGCGGCCGTCAGCCGCTCGACGATCACCTTGTGCAAACCGGCATTGAAGCTGGCCTCGACCGGATGGGCGTAGAGCACGAGGATTTTCATTGAAGTGCTCGCAGGTTGGCGCGAGGCACTCCCCTCTGCCCTGCCGGGCATCTCTCCCTCAAGGGGGGAGATTGGCCGTCACCATCGGTTTTGCCAAACACCAACGCGGCAAGGGGATCGAGGCGTAGAAACTGCCAATCTCCCCCCTTGAGGGGGAGATGGCCGGCAGGCCAGAGGGGGGTACAGCGCCACACGCTCGTCATCGTTCAACCCGCCTTCTCCAACCCCTTGAACAGGAACGACTTGCCCGAGCGATAGTCGTAGTCCGGGTTTTCCCAGGCGATCATCTTGCCGGGATTGAGCAGCCCTTGCGGATCGGTCTCGCGCTTGAAGGCGAGCTGCACCTCGTCCGTCTGCTTCATGCCGCCCTCTTCCAGCGTGTAGCGGTGCGGATTGAAGACCCAGCAGCCATTGTCTTCATGGATGCGGATGATCTCGTCGAGCCGCTCCGCTGTCGTGAAGCGGACCAGCGGCAGTCCGGCCACGCCGATCGCGCCATCGAAGCGGATGAATTCGAGATGCGTCGGCACCTCGTCGCCGAAGCGATCGATCATCGCCTTGACGTAAGCGAGGTGATCCGGCGAGGGATAGCGGGTCTGCAGATAAGTAATCGTCGGGTCGACCCTGATGGCACGCAGCGTCGTGTGGTTCCAGGTCAGCTCATAGGCCGGCGGCAGGCCTTTGAGATCGGCCTCCTTGTCGGCGCGGAAGACGATCTCGCCCTTGCTGCGTGCGGTGAGGGCGACAAAGGCATCCATCGCATGCGACGCGATCATGCAGACGACGATGCTTTGCTCGCGCCGGAAGAATTTCTGGTGCCGCTTGAAATAGTCATAGGGGATCGGAGCGGCGATCGGCGTGATCAGTTTCGCCAGAATGCCATCCTGGATGGCAAGACCATTGCCGAAACCGGCTGCATCCATGAAATCGTCGAAGCCGACTATGACATCGATCCAGTCGTAGCTTGCGGTCAGCGGCATCTCGACCTCGGTGATGATGCCGTTGGTGCCGTAGGCATGCATGACCTTCAGCACCTCCTCGCCGGTAAGATCCATGATGCGAGGCTCCGCCTCCATCGTCACGGTCCTGAGCCTGATGACATTGCCGAGGTCGCGCAGCCCGCCCCAGCGGATCGAGCCAATGCCGCCTGAACCGCCGGCGACAAAGCCGCCTATACTCGCCGTGTTGTAGGTTGACGGCGACATCCGAAGCTCCTGTCCGGAATGCGCCCGCGTCGCTCTGTCGATGTCGGCAAGCACGGCACCCGGCCCGGTCACGACGCGGCCCGGCGCAATCGTCTTGATCGTATTCATCTCGGCAAGGTTGAGCACGACGCCGCCGGACAGCGGCATAGCCTGCCCATAATTGCCGGTGCCGCTGCCGCGCGGCGTCACAGGAATGCCATGCCGGTGGCAGGCGGCGAGCACGCGGATCACCTCGTCTTCCGTCTTCGGCGTCACGATCAGGTCGCCGGTCACATGGTCGAGCTGCTGCTTCAGCACCGGGCTGTACCAGTAGAAATCGCGGCTCTTCTGCTGGACGATCGCCGGATGGTCGTCGATCTTCAGGCCGTCGAGATCGCGCTTCAGCGCCGAAATGTCCATCATTTCTCCATCAGATCATCGAGTTCGGCATAGTCGGGCAATCGGCGCTCGATGGCGCGGCCGTCCCGCACCACGGTGCGATCCGATTCAGGCCGCGACAGCAATTCCGTCCAGCTCCGCCCCTTGAAGACGACGAAGTCGGCCGCGCCGCCGGCGGCAAGCGTGCCGAAACCATCGAGCCGCATCACCTTGGCCGGTGTTGCAGTCACCGCTTGTGGCCAGTCGCCGACTGGGTGATCGAAATGCAGGATACGCGTCGCCATGCGATAGACTTCCAGCATGTCGAGATCGCCATAGGCGTAGAACGGATCCCGGGTGTTGTCGGAGGCGACGGCCACCGGAATGCCGCGCGCTTTCATCTCGTGCAGCAGCGTCACGCCGCGCCAGCGCGGTGTGGTGTTGTCGCCGCGCCGGTCCTGCAGATAGAGATTGCACATCGGCAGCGACACCACGGCGAGCCGCGCCTTCGCCACCTTGTCCAGCGTGTCCAGCACATCGAGATCGGGCTGGCGTGCCAGCGAGCAGCAATGGCCGACAAGGATGTTTCCCTCAAAACCGTTCCATAGTGCCGCCTCGGCGATCTTCTTCAGCGAGATCGCCGAGGCGGCGTCGGTCTCGTCGGCATGGAAATCGAGGTCGAGGCCATGCTTGATCGCCTGCGCAAACACCTGGTCGAGAAGCTCTTCCAGGTCCGGCAGCATGTAGGTGACGACGCCGAGCACGCCCTTGGCCGCGGCGACGCGTTTGGCCAATCCTTCGAACCATTTCCTGTCGCGCACGCCTTCGATGCCGAGCAGACAGGCCGCCTGCAGCTCGATGCGGCCGCGCCATTGCTCCCGCATCGTCTCGAACACCGGCCAGGAGATCTCCTCCTGCGGCGCGACGCTGTCGAGATGGGTGCGCAGGCCTTTGGTGCCGTGCGCGTACGCTGAGCGCAGCGAAAAATCCATGCGGCGGGCAACATCGTCCGCGCTCCAACGGGCAGCGCGGTCAGCGCCGGTGGCATTCAGCGCGCCCATGAACGTGCCGTCGGGATTGGGTTTTCGAGGCCAGATATGGCCCTTGTCGATATGGGTGTGGCAGTCGACAAAGCACGGCATGACGATGCGGCCGCCGAGGTCGATCGTGCCTGCCGGTGTATTGGACTGGCGATGCGCGACGACGCTGGAAATCCTGCCGTCGGCGACGGCGATATCGGCGAGCGCAAAGCCATCGGCGTCGAAGGCTGCGGCAAGGCCCGGCGTCAGTGACGCATGAAGTCGGACGTTCGCAAGATGATAAGAACCAGAGGCCGGTATCAAGCCTTACCCCCCTCTGTCCTGCCGGACATCTCCCCCTCAAGGGGGGAGATTGGCAGCTTCGACCGAGGCGCTTCCTTTGCCGCGTCCGAGATTGGCGAAAACAAAACATGCAGCCGATCTCCCCCCTTGAGGGGGAGATGTCCGGCAGGACAGAGGGGGGTGTTTCGCGCAGACATTTCACCCACCTTACCGCTCCTGCTTCAGCGCGCTTTCGTGCCAGCGCCGCAGGATCAGATGCGAGATCAGCGACAGCACCAGGAAGATCAGAATGCCGGTGAACGAGATCAGGATCAGCGCCGCGAACAGCCGCGGTGCGTTGAGCCGGTAGCCGGCCTCGATGATGCGCGAGGCAAGCCCCGACGACTGGCCGGTGGCCCCGGCGACGAACTCCGCCACCACCGCGCCGATCAGCGACAGGCCGCCGGCGATCTTCAGCCCACCAAGAAAATAGGGCATCGCCGCCGGCAGCCTGAGATAACGCAATTGCTGCCAGCGGGTCGCGCCGTTGAGCTTGAACATGTCGCGCAGATTGCGGTCGACGGAATTGAGGCCGAGTGTGGTGTTGGACAGGATCGGGAAGAAGGCGACGATCCAGGCACAAAGCAGAAGCTTCGTCGTCTGGTTGTCGACGTAGATGTTGATCAGCGGGAAGATCGCGACGATCGGCGTCACCTGCAGGACGATGGCGAACGGGAAGAACGACATCTCCACCCATTTCGATTGCGCGAACAGCACCGCCAGCCCGACCCCGCCGACGACGGCGAGTAGCAGGCTGAGGAAGGTGATCCTGAGCGTCACCAGCAGCGACGAGAACAGCAGCCCGGCATCGTCGAACAGCGTTTGCAGCACCACACCGGGGCGCGGCAGGATATATTTCGGAATGTCGTTCCAGACGCAGACGCGATCCCACAGCCAGATCGCCAGGATCATGATCGCCAGCGGCAGCACCCATCGGCCGATCTGCTCGAGCCGCTCCTGGCGCACGCGACGCGCCTCCTCGGGGTCGAGCGTCAGTGCGTGTTCTTCAATGGCCGTCATGAGGGGGTCCGGCGGTTGAGTTGATGGCGCCGATCAGCACATCGGATGCCTGGCGGCAGAGCGCGGCATAGTCGGGCGAGGTACGGAAGGTCTCGTTGCGCGGATAGGGCGCATCGATGGCGAGTTCTTTGAACACTCGGCCCGGTCGCGCCGCCATGACGACGACGCGGTTGGAGAGGAAAACGCTTTCAAAGACGCTATGGGTAACGAAGACGACGGTGAAACGCTCCTCCTGCCACAGCTCCAGAAGATCGTTGTTGAGCTTGAAGCGGGTGATCTCGTCCAGTGCCGCGAACGGCTCGTCCATCAAAAGAACGCGCGGCTTGGTCACCATGGCGCGGGCGATCGAGACGCGCATCTTCATGCCGCCGGACAGCTCGCGCGGCACGGCATTCTCGAAGCCGGTCAGGTGAACCCGCGCCAGCATCTCCATCACGACAGGCGCAGCCTTAGCCCGCGACACGCCCTTCAACCGGAGCGGCAGCCAGACATTGTCGAAGACATCGGCCCAGGGCAGCAAAGTCGGCTCCTGGAAGACGAAGCCGATGTCAGGGCGATCGACAGAGCTGCTGCCGCGCCAGTCGAGCAGCCCAGAGGTCGGCGTTGCAAGACCCGCGATGAGGCGCAAGGCCGTCGACTTGCCACAACCGGACGGGCCGAGAAGGCTGAGGAAGTCGCCTTCCCGGATCGCCAGGTCGACGTCGCTGAGCGCTGTCACGCCATTCGAAAAGACCTTGCCGACGCCGCGCAGCGCCAGCAGCATCGGACCTGTGCCCGATGCGCTTGCCGGCGCTTGCGCCACTTTCTCCTGCATCATGCCCGGGTGCTATTTCTTCAGGTCGATCCCGACGCCCTTGTTGACGAAGGCCAGCGTGTAGGACTTCTTGATGTCGATATCGGCCGGCACGACCTTGGCCTTGACCATTTTATCGTAGAAGCTCTGGATACGCGCGTCGGTCATTGCGCCGATGCCGAGTTTTTCCGTGTCGCCGGAATCGACGATGCCGAATTTCTTCATCTGCTCGATCGAAAACGCGATCTGCTCGTCGCTGATGTCGGGATTGTCCTTCTTGATCGCCGCATTGGCGGCAGCGTTGTCACCGTAGAGGTAGTTGTACCAGCCCTTGGCCGAGCCATCGACGAAGCACTGAACCACCTCCGGCCGCTTGTCGATCGTGGCCTGCATGGTCTCGATCGTCGTCGCATAGGTGTCGAAGCCGTAGTCGGCGAGCAGGAACAAATTTGGCTGGAAGCCGCCTTCCTTGGCGACGGCATGGGGCTCCGAGGTCACGTAGCCTTGCTGGATCGATTTTGGATTGGCGATGAAAGGTGCGGGGTTGAAGGTGTAGGGCACGCGCTTGGCCGGATCGAAGCCGAATTCCGTTACCATCCATTGGAAGAAGCTCTGTGCACCTTCGTCAGCGATGATGTACTGATCCGCGTTCTTCAGATCCTCCCATTTATCGAGCCCTTGACCTGGATGGGCCATGATCACCTGCGGCTCTTTCTGGAAGGAGGCAGCGACCACGCGCAGCGGAATCTCCTGCTGGACGGCGTCGAAGGCCTGCAGCATGTTGCCGCCCATATAGAAGTCGATCTTGCCGGCGAGCAACAGCGGCCGCCCGCTGACCTGCGGGCCACCTTGCATGATCGTTACGTCGAGCCCGCAAGCGGCATAGGTGCCATCCACCGCGGCCTGATAGTAGCCGCCGTGCTCGGCCTGGGCGAGCCAGTTGGTGCCGAAGGTGACCTTCTCATTTGCTGCCGCGCTCAGCGTGCTCGCGGCAACCAGCACGATCGCACCAGCCGAAATCTTAAGTTTTCCGTCCATCCGCACCACCCTTTGTTGGCTCGGGCGCGTCACGCGCCGAGCTCGACACCATCGATTCAAGAAGCAAGACACATGCCATCGCCGGGACCGCCCGCTTGCGCAACAGTCGTGCGCGAAGGCCGGACTGGTCATGCTGTACCGGAAGCATCGTGCCTATTTTTTGAACGCCTGTCCACAATCGCCCTGATAACATGCACTGCATCTTGAAGGTTCGCCTAATCCGGCTTTAGAGCGACGTGCGCCCAAGTGGACGCACAAAGTACGCTCTAAAATTTTTGAGTCTTCGCATCGTGCTTTCCGAAAATCGATCCCGATTTTCGGGCCGATGCGATAGGCTGGCGGAGACTGGAGATTGTCATGTTCAAATTCCTGACGCCGAAGTCGATCAAACCGCCTTTTGCCCGCTACAGCCATGGCGTCGAGGTGCCGCCCGGCAAGAGGCTGGTGCTGTGTTCTGGCCAGGTTGCCATCACTCTGGACGATCAGATCCCGGAGGATGCCGGCGCACAGGCTGAACTCTGTTTTCAGAACATATCATCGATTCTCGGCGAGGCCGGGCTTGGACTCTCCGATATCGTCCGCATCAACGCCTATGTCACCGACCGCGCTTTCCTGCGGCCCTATATGGACGTCCGCGACCGCCTGTTCACCAGCCCGGCACCAGCATCGACGCTGATGATCGTGTCCGGTTTCGCCCGGCCCGAATTCAAGGTCGAGATCGAGGTCATCGCGGCAGGGTGAGGAACTAGCCGAAGGGTACGAATCGACAGGCCAGCGATCTCAAGTTACACGACAAAGGTTGGTGCCGCCCCTCATCCGCCTGCCGGCAACCTTCTCCCCTTATAGTGACGGGGAGAAGGGGCACTGCCGCAACGCTGGCGATCCCCCTCTCCCCGTTCTTCACGGGGAGAGGGTAAGGGTGAGGGGCAGCGCAAACGCGCATTCAGTCTTCGAGGTTCACAATGGCCGTTCCAAATAAACGCGTGTGGTGGGGCGATTACCGGACCACCGAATACGCCACCATCGACCCGGAGGCGACGATCGCCGTTCTGCCGGTGGCAGCGATCGAACAGCACGGCCCGCATCTGCCGGTTTCGACCGACACCTCGATCATGAACGGCATGCTCGACACGGTGATCGCCCGCCTGCCGGGTGATCTCGACATTCGCATCCTGCCCGTCCAGGCGGTTGGCAAGTCGAACGAGCACCTGCATGCGCCGGGGACCCTCACTCTGCCGGCGGCAACCTTGATCGAGGCCTGGACCGAGCTTGGCCTGTCGATCGCGCGGGCCGGCATCAGGAAACTGATCGTCGTGAACTCGCATGGCGGCAACGAGGAGATCATGGGCATCATCACGCGCGAATTGCGCGTGCGCGCAAAGATGCTGGCGGTGAAGACGAGCTGGCAGCGCTTTGGCCGGCCGGCCGGCATGTATACCGCGCTTGAGGATCGCCACGGCATTCATGGCGGCGATGTCGAGACCTCGCTGATGCTGCATTTCCGGCCGGATCTGGTCGACATGGCAAAGGCCGACAATTTCGTGTCCAATGTCGCCCGCGCCGAAAAGGAATTTTCGCTGCTGCGCCACACCGGAACGCACGCCTTCGCCTGGATCGCTACCGATCTCAACCCGAACGGCGTGGTCGGCGATGCCAGCATTGCAACGGCCGAAAAGGGCAGGCTTACCGCCATCCATCAGGCCGACGGTTTCATCAGCCTGTTGAAGGACGTTCGCAAGGCCAAGCTGGTCGATTGGCTGGCCTAGGGGTGTTTCTCAGGTCAAGGTGAGCCAAAATGCGGATTTCTGCACACGCCGCGCTTGAGGTTCAAGGCAGACAGCCACTTTTGATGGCGCTAGTTTCCAGACCGTGCGTAAAGCAAAGTATCGCCGGTTGCTTCTAGTCTCACATCCATGGGTGCGCGATGGTTGTCGTCACAAAGGCACTGACCCTTGCTGACTTCCATGAAGCCGGCGCACTCATCGCGGAGATGGGCCAATGGGACGTTGCACAATGCGGCGTGCACGGACTTCCGTCCGAAGATGTGATTTCCGCCTACTATTCTGACGATGCCGCGAGCTTGTTGGAGAAATGCACCTCGCCCAGCACAGGCATGTACCTCGCTCGGGCTGGCTCTGTCGCCTTAGGTTGCGTCGGCTACGTCAGTCATGGAGATGTTGCCGAGATCATTAAGCTCTTCGTGCGTCCGGAAGAACGAGGAAAAGGCGTAGGCGCCCGCCTACTTGCGACGGCGCTCGATGCTATCGAGCAGTCCAGGTGCCAAAAGGTGAACCTAGTGACAGTTTCATTCATGACGAATGCAATCACCCTTTACCGCCAGTTCGGCTTTCAAGAGTGCGAACCGTTCGAACCGGCACCGAAGGGCTTGGAGGAAGCTACGCGGTACATGGAAAGGGTGATCAATAGCTTGGATGAAAACAGGCGCAGCCCATCCAGATCGGGATGGATCAGGTTCTGACCAGAATCAGCCGTCGATCTTCAGCGCGAACGGCGTGCCTTCGAAGGCGTCCGCACCGCGCCCAATCGCCTCGATGGCGCGGCTCATGCGGCCGTTGCGATCAAGCAGCGCGTCGGCAACTGCGATCAGTCGCGGATTGGGCGTCGCCGTCGGCGATAGCGCCCGCAGCGTCTCAGCCAACTCGACCTCGTCGCGCTTCGGCGCCAATGCGGCCGCGATGATGTAGGCCGAGGCCGTCGAACGGCTGATGCCGGCATAGCAATGTACGACCAGCGGCCTCGCACGATCCCATCGGCGCGCAAAATCGAGCAAGTCACGGACATGGATTTCGCCCGGCATGGTCATGCCGTCCTGCGCCACCGCAATGTCGTGCATGACCAGATGCAGATGGTTTTCCCTGATGATCGAGGCCGGGCGCGTCACCTCGGTACCGGCAGCCAGCAGGGAAAGCAGCCGCTCGGCGCCGGTTTTCGCGACCGTTTCCTCGACCTTCGACAGCGAACAGACATGGATCATTGCTTGGATCTCCTAATGCATGTCGCGCAAAAGTGCGCAGCGGTTTTGCGACAACGACATGCATAAAAACAAGAACTTAAAGCGCGTCGCATGAATCCGTTCAAATGCGACGCGCTTTAGGCGTTATCGTCGCGCTGTTGCGCCCAGTCGGCAAGAGCCGATTCGAGCCGCTGCCATTCTTCCTCCGGACCCGGCAGCCCGGCGCGCAGCACATGCGGCCGGCCGGAGAAATGACGAAGCAGGATGCCACGCTCGCCAAGTGCCGAAAACAGGCCGGCGGCGTCCGTCAGCCTGACATAGCGGAACAGCGTGGTGCCGCCGGCGACAGGCACGCCGAAGCGGCCGAACAGCGCATCGAGCCGCGCCGCATCCTCGGCCAAACGGCGTCGCATCTCGGCCTGCCAACCGGTGTCGGCAAGTGCGCGGATCCCATATTCGAGCGCCGGTCCGGCGACCGCCCATGGCCCGAACTGCGCCTCCAGCCGCTCGACCGTCAGCGTGTCGGCCAGTGCAAAGCCAAGCCGCAGCCCGGCGAGGCCAAAGAACTTGCCGAAGGATCGCAATACGACGATGCCGCCTTGCTCGACATCGCCGGTCAGGCTTTCGCCCAGCGGACCGACATCCATGAACGCCTCGTCGACGACCAGCAACCCGCCTCTGGCGCGCAATTTTCCCGCAAGCGCAAGCAGCTTCTTGCGTTCGATGATGCGCCCGTCTGGATTGTTGGGGTTAACGACGATGGCAAGGTCGGCTCCTGCCAGGGCTTCGAAATCATCGACCTCCATCACAGCATGGCCGGCGATCGCCGCTGCCCGCTGATGTTCGGCGTAGGTCGGCCCGAGCACCAGCGCCTTACCGGGGCTCGCCAGCGAGGCGACGCGCGGCAACAGGATCTGGGTGCCAGGCGCCGACATCACATGCGCTGCCGATGGCGAGCCATAGGCGCTTGCCGCGACGTCGGCCAACTCGCGGGCGCGCGCGGCTTCCGGCAATCTCGACAGGGCGGTGGCGGGCAACTCGAAAAACGGATAGGAGTGCGGATTGATACCGGTCGAGAGGTCGACGAAGGGTTGTGGCGCGTGCGGGAAAAGCGCTCTCGCCCGGCCAAGGCTTCCGCCGTGATCCACCACTGTCGCCGCTCCATCAAGAGACTTCATGTCGATCCTGATCGCTTTCCTGTCACTGGTTGTTGAATTCGCTGTCGGCTACCCGGCCTGGCTGTTCGGCGCCATCGGCCATCCCGTCACCTGGTTCGGCAGGCTGATATCCTTTCTCGACCGCAGGCTCAACCGCGATACTGATTCCGACGCCCTGCGTCGCCGGCGCGGTGTTCATGCGCTGCTGATCATCGTGCTGGTGCCGGCCGCCATCGCTTTCGCAGTTGAAACCATGCTTTCGGGCATTCCAGCCGGATTGATCCTCACGGCGATTCTGGCGACGTCGCTGCTGTCGCAGAAGAGCCTGGCCGAGCATGTCGAGGCGGTGGCCGACGGGTTGGACAATGGCGGACTCGATATCGGCCGTGTTGCCGTCTCGCGGATCGTCGGCCGCGATCCGGAAAAGCTCGACAGATCAGGTGTCTGCCGCGCGGCGATCGAAAGCCTGGCCGAGAATTTTTCCGACGGCGCCGTCGCGCCCGTCTTCTGGATCGGCGTCGGCGGCTTGGCCGGCGGCGTCGCCTACAAGGCCGCCAACACCGCCGATTCGATGATCGGCCACCGCACGCCGCGCCACGAGGCCTTCGGCCGGGCGGCGGCGCGCTTCGACGATCTGATCAACCTGCCGGCGTCACGGCTGACCGCGCTGCTCATCGTGGCTGCCTCTTTCTTCGTCAAAGGCGCCGATGCCGGCAACGCCTGGCGCACCGTGCAGCGCGACGCGAAAAAGCACCGCTCGCCCAATGCCGGCTGGCCTGAGGCAGCGATGGCCGGCGCGCTTGGCCTGGCGCTCGCCGGCCCGCGTTCCTATGACGGCGTCATGGTCGACGATGCATTCATGGGCGAAGGCGGCCGCCGCGATGCGGAAAGCATCGACATCAGGCGGGCGCTGAAACTCTACCGGACGGCCGACCTTCTGCTGATCGCGCTGTTCGGCCTGCTGTCGGCGATCGTCATCGCTGCGTGACGTTTAATCCGGTCGAGATCGGCTAAAACAAAAAACCCGCCTCAAAGGCGGGTCGCTGGCGCAAATCTGCACCATGAATAAATTCCTAGCATAACTGCCGTCACAAAGCAATTGATTTCGGGCCACGACGTGGCCAATCGCTTCAGGTTTGCGCTGCCCTCACTCTTACCATTCCGGGGCGAGCCGCTTCGTGCGGCTTTCCCTTCTCCCCTTGTGAGACCTTTGCACAGAAGCCGAACGGTGATTCTGTGGTGAAGGTTGGAGCAGGGAGATTCGGGATGGCGGATCGTGTTTTGGGTCAGTTGAGTCTGGCGGACGGTCTGGCGGCGTCGGATGAGACGATT
>NZ_RZPG01000173.1:0-201 GCF_004022765.1 Mesorhizobium sp. M6A.T.Cr.TU.014.01.1.1 | reverse complement strand
GGAAAACCGCTCTGCCGGCCTTCAAAAAGGCCCTCACTGACCACCGAAATCCACTTCGCTCCCCGTGCAAAGCCCTCCTTGTGGGAGAAGGTGGATCGGCGCGCAGCGCCGAGACGGTTGAGGGGTGTTGGAAGGAATGAGGCGTTCGCGTTCCCTGGAACACCCCTCATCCGACCGAGCTTCGCTCGGCCACCTTCTCCC
>NZ_RZPG01000172.1:0-236 GCF_004022765.1 Mesorhizobium sp. M6A.T.Cr.TU.014.01.1.1 | reverse complement strand
CAGACCGTCCGCCAGACTCAACTGACCCAAAACACGATCCGCCATCCCGAATCTCCCTGCTCCAACCTTCACCACAGAATCACCGTTCGGCTTCTGTGCAAAGGTCTCCTTGTGGGAGAAGGTGGCCGAGCGAAGCTCGGTCGGATGAGGGGTGTTCCAGGGAACGCGAACGCCTCATTCCTTCCAACACCCCTCAACCGTCTCGGCGCTGCGCGCCGATCCACCTTCTCCCACAA
>NZ_RZPG01000171.1:0-242 GCF_004022765.1 Mesorhizobium sp. M6A.T.Cr.TU.014.01.1.1 | reverse complement strand
GAAGGCGACCATAGCCTTGTTATAACGCTGGATGAGATGCGGCTCCTCGATGGTCAACAGCCGGCCGTAGATCAGCTCGTTCTCGCGCAAAAGGTCGGATTTCTTGGCCATTATTCCTTCTCCCCGTAAACGGGGAGAAGGGAGAAGCGCCAGGCTCACGCATTCCACAGGCCCTTCTTCTTCAGCTCCTCGATCTCGCGCACCGCGCGGTCGCGCAGGCGGGTGTCGCGGATCATCTTGGT
>NZ_RZPG01000019.1:0-138650 GCF_004022765.1 Mesorhizobium sp. M6A.T.Cr.TU.014.01.1.1 | reverse complement strand
GGTCGTTCGCGACGGACTCGGCTGCACGTCGGTGCCGGACGGCAATGTTACCGCTGCCAAGGCGGTCACCGGGCCGACGCTGACGCCGGCACCGCCGCTCGACTCGCTCTGGCCCGACGGCGACAAGGCCGACGTCTCGCAGAACCCCGAAATCGCGAAAATCCTTGATGATCCCGCAATGACTGGCGACGGTATGCGGGCGGTCGTGGTGGTCAAGAACGGCCGTATCATCGCCGAGCGTTATGGCGACGGCTTTACCGAAAAGACGCCGCTGCTCGGCTGGTCGATGACCAAGACGGTAAACGCCGCGATCGTCGGCACGGTGGTGAAGGACGGCAAAATGGCGATGACGAACCAGGGGCTGTTCGGACCCTGGAAAACGGACGGCCGCGCCGCCATCAGCCTCGCCGACATGATGGCGATGTCGAGCGGGCTGGAGTTCAACGAGGAGTATGGCGACGTCGCCGATGTGACGCGGATGCTTTATCTCGAGCCTGATATGGCCGGCTTTGCCGGATCCAAGCCGCTGACCGGCGAAGTGGGCAAAATGTTCTCCTATTCGAGCGGCACGGCAGTGATGCTGTCCAGGCTGTGGCAGGACGCGATCGGCGACAAGAACAAGGCGCTGGCGTGGCCGAGGGTTGCGCTGTTCGATCCGCTGGGCATGCAGAGCGCGGTGCTGGAGGCTGACGAGTACGGCACCTTCGTCGGCTCGTCTCATCTCTACGCCACCGCGCGCGACTGGGCGCGCTTTGGCCAGTTCCTGCTGCAGGATGGTGTCTGGAACGGCAAGGAGATCCTGCCTGCTGGTTTCGTCGGCTGGATGCGGGAAGCAGCACCGGCCTCGAAAGTCTACGGCAGAGGCCAGTTGTGGATCGAGGGACCGGGCGACGAGGAGAGCCCCGGCGCTGGCACAGCTGCGGGCCTGCCAAGGGATACCTACTGGATGGAAGGCCATGACGGACAGACGGTCGCCATCATCCCCTCGGAGCAGTTAGTGGTGGTGCGGCTCGGCCTGACGCCGGCCAAGCTCGGCTACCGGCCGCAGATCATGGTGGCAGCGCTGGTAAAGGTGCTGCATTAGCTGCTATTTGCGGGGTCCGACCACAGCGAGCCACGCATAGCCGCGGTACAGTGTTCTGAACCGAAGGCTTGCGCCGATCCGCTCGGATTCCGATGCCATAACCGCGCGCAGGGCCTCACGCGGCTCGACGTGGAATTTTCTCAGCCAGCCGCGTAACAGCGTGCGGAACCAACCGGGCAGGGCCTCCTGCTGGCCGAAATCGACGACGTGCAGCGAGCCGCCAGGCGACAGGGCTGCAAGCGCCGCCGACACCGTCTTCTCCCAGCCGGGGATCATCGACAGCGAATAGGACACGAATATGCGGTCGAAGGTAGCCAGGCCGAACAGCGCTTTGGCGTCGAAATCAGTGGCGTCGCCGCGCGCCAGCTTGACGCGGCCGGACAGGCCTTCGCGGGCAATGGCAGCAGTGGCCGTTTCCAGCATTTCGGCCGAAATATCGAGACCGAAGAAGCGGGCGTCGGGATAGCGGCGGGCGGCGAGGACGATGTTGCGGCCGGTGCCGCAGCCGAGTTCAAGCACGGTGCCGCCGGCGGGCACATCCAGCCCTGATATCAACCGGTCGCGGCCGAGCAGGTAATATTTGCGGGTCAGGTCGTAGAAATGGCGCTGCCAGCGGTAGACGCCGTCCATCAGTTCGGCGTGCCTGGCCGGCGGTTCGCCGTGCCTGGCCGGCAGCTCACTGGTGCTCATGCGGCCCGCTTCACATAAAGGTGGAAGCCGCCATAGATGGCCGAACGGTCGCGGGCCGAGAATTCGCGCGACGCCTCGTCCGCATAGCTCCACTGGTCGAGCAGCGAATTCGAGACCCGGCCGGGCAACAGGCTGGGTTGGGCCGCGGTGCGGAAGATGACGCGGGCATGAGTGGACGCGGTGCGGGTGATCTCGGCCCACAGCGCATTGAGCTGGTCGTCGGTCATCCAGTCCTGCGCGTCGAGCAGGACGAAGCGGTCGACCGAACCGGCATCCTTGCCGGCGAGGAATTCGATCAGATTGGCATGGTGGATGGCGACGCGGTCGACATTGTTGCGGATCGTATTGTAGTTGCGCTTTTCGAGATAGGCGGGCAGCGCAGCCTCGCCGGGATTGGGATAGCGGCGGGCAAAAGCCTGCCAGGCGAAATAGTTGTTCTCTAGCGGAAAATCGCAAGCGAGCTTTTCCAGCCGGGCCTTGAGCACGCTAGCCATGGTGCCGTCGCCCGAGGTGATCAGCGAATCATACTGGGCTGGCGGAATGCCGAGCCCGAACAGCGAGGCTTTTCGCGAGGTGGCCCATTTCAGCAGCGGCTTTTCGAAGACCGGCGCCAGCTCCTCGTCGAAGAAGCGGCGCTGGTCGGCGAGGCTTTTGGCTTCCATGATGCCGGCCGGGTCGACGCCGAAGAATTTGGCGGTACGGTGACCCATGGCGATGAACAGGCCGAGCAGCCCGGTCTGGTAGAAATTGCGGTCGAAAACGGCGATACGCCGACGGCGGCGCCAGTTGCGATGTTCCCAGTAATGGCGGCTGACCGGGTCCAGATGCGGCGCGATGAAGCGGTCGTAGGCTTGCGAATTGTGACGGGTCTCGGCAGCGCCGAAGAAGCGGAACAGATCGCCCTGCGACGGCAGATGGCGCACCGCTTCGAGCTTCATGCGGTTCAGCGCGATATGGGCGGCGTTGAGATCGACGGCATCGATCCTTTCGGGCGACCGGGTGAGATAGGCAAGAATATTACAGCCGCCCGAGGCGATGGTGACGACGCGGTGACCCTGATCAAGCTGCATCGCCTCCATGTCGACATCGGGGTCTTCCCAGATCTGCGGATAGACGAGGCCGGAAAACAGCAAGGCGAAGAGCCGTTCGGAAACCCCGGCCTTCGACAGCGGGCGATTCTGATAGACGGCCTTGCCAACTTCCTTGCCGCGGCGAAAAACCAGTTCTCCGGAAAGATCCGTCATGACAAGGTGATTCCCCGTTTGCTCTGACGCAAGCGGGTAGCGCAGGGTCATGACAGGCCGGTGACAGTCTGTTGAGGCGAGTTCAGGCCTCGCCGAATCCGCCGGGCGTCGGCGTCGTCACGATGACGGCTTCACCAGCCTCCAGCACCGTCTGGTCGCAAGCCTTCAGGATTTCGACGCGGCCGTCCTTGCGGCGGACCTTGGTCGAGCCGACCTCGCCATCGCCGCCGCCGTCGAGGCCTTGCGGCGGGCGGTTGCGGTGCGAGGACAGGATGGCGCACTCCATCTTTTCGAGGAAACGGATGGTGCGCTTGGTGCCGTCGCCGGCACTCCATTTGCCCTTGCCGCCCGAACCGTCGCGGATGTGGAAATCCTCGAGCAGGACGGGAAAGCGCAATTCCAGCACTTCCGGGTCGGTGAGGCGCGAATTGGTCATGTGGGTGTGGACGCCGGACGTGCCGGAAAAGCCGCGGCCCGAGTTCATCCGGCCTGCCGGCGAGCCGGAGCAGATCGTCTCGTAGTACTGGTACTGCTTGTTGCCGAAGGTGAGGTTGTTCATCGTGCCTTGCGCGTTGGCCATCGCGCCCATGGCGCCGAACAGCGCATTGGTGACATGCTGCGAGGTCTCGACATTGCCGGCGACGACGGCAGCCGGATAGGCGGGCTTCAGCATCGAGCCATCGGGGATGATGATGTTGATGGGTCTCAGACACCCGGCATTCATCGGGATCATGTCCTCGACCATGACGCGGAAGACATAGAGCACGGCTGCGCGGGCGACCGGCTCGGGAGCGTTGAAATTGTTCTTCATGACCGGCGACGTGCCGGTGAAGTCGACGGTCGCCTCACGCTTTTGCCGGTCGACCGATATCTTCACCTTGATGATCTGGCCGGTGTCGGTTGGATACTCGTATACGGAACTGTCGGGCAGCCGCTCCAGCACACGGCGCACACTTTCGGCTGCGTTGTCCTGGACGTGACCCATATAGGCCTCGACGACATCGAGACCGAAATGCGTGACCATCTTGCGCAGCTCGGCAACGCCCTTTTCGTTGGCGGCAATCTGCGCCTTGAGGTCGGCGATGTTCTGGTGCGGATTGCGCGCGGGGTAGCGATGGTCGGTGAGCAGCGTCTCCAGTTCCTTCTCGCGGAACCGGCCGCGGTCGACGATGCGGAAATTGTCGAACAGCACGCCTTCCTCGTCGACCGTGGTGGCAAGCGGCGTCATCGAGCCGGGCGCTGTGCCGCCGATGTCGGCATGATGGCCGCGCGAGGCGACGTAAAAGAGGATCTCCGGCGATTGGCCGATCTCCCTCCTTGAGGGGGAGATGCCCGGCAGGGCAGAGGGGGGCGTGACAGAATGAGAGGTTGGCGGGACAGCGCCCCCCTCTGTCGGCTTCGCCGACATCTCCCCCTCAAGGGGGGAGATTGGGCGCGCTTCCTCGAACACCGGCGTCACCACCGTAATGTCAGGCAGATGGGTGCCGCCATTGTAGGGCGCGTTGAGGGCAAAGACGTCGCCGGGGTGAATGTCGCCGGAGTTGAGCCGGATGATGGTTTCCACCGAACGGTCCATGGAGCCGAGATGCACCGGCATGTGCGGCGCATTGGCGACCAGCGCGCCATGACGGTCGAAGATGGCGCAGGAAAAATCCAGCCGTTCCTTGATGTTGACGGAATAGGCAGTGTTTTGCAGCGTCACGCCCATCTGTTCGGCGATCGACATGAACAGGTTGTTGAACACCTCCAGCATGACCGGATCGGCCTCGGTGCCGAGCGCCGCCTGCCGGCGCTTTTTCTCGATGCGGCGCAAGAGCACATGGTTCTTGGCGGTGATCTCGGCCTGCCAGCCCGGCTCGACGACGATGGTCTGGTTCGGCTCGATGATCAAAGCAGGGCCGGCAACCTTGTTGCCCGGTTTCAGTGTTTCGCGAGGAAAGATATTGGCGCCGCGCCAAGTGCCGTCGGCGAAGATCTTCCTATTCTCCGCAGGGTTTGCGGCGATGTCCTCAAGGGCTGAATCACTTTCCTCGCGGCCGGTGCCGCCGGTGTCGATGCCTTCGACGCCGACCGATTCCACGATCATCGGCTTGTCGTCATAGACGAAACCGAACTGCGCCTTGTGGACCGTTTCGAAATCGCCCTTGGCCCGTGTGATCGAGCCGTGCTCGAAATTCACCGGCAACGCGGTGTCGGTGCCGTCGTAGCGGATCTGCAGCACCGGTTTCGAGGCGACAGCGTCCTCGGCTATGCCTTGTGTGGCAAGCTCGTCGATGACGGCTTTTTGTAATGTCGCGATGAGGTCGTCGATCGCCGGCCGGGAGTCTTCCGCCAGCGGTTTCAGCAGCGCCTGCTGGCGCGACGAAAAAATCGAGGACAATCCAATGCCGTATGCCGAAAGCAGGCCGGAGAAAGGATGGATCAGCACCGCTTCCATGCCGAGTGCGTCGGCAACGAGGCAGGCGTGTTGGCCGCCGGCGCCACCGAAACAGTTCAGGAGATATTCGGTGACATCATAGCCGCGCTGCACGGAAATCTTCTTGATTGCGTTGGCCATGTTTTCGACGGCGATGGTGACGAACCCTTCGGCGACCGCCTCCGGCGTCCGGCCGTCGCCGATTTCGGCGGCGAGCGCTGCGAATTTCTCGCGCACGGTCTGCACGTCGAGCGGCTCGTTCTGGCCGGGTCCGAAAATGGCCGGAAAGAAGTCGGGTTGCAGCTTGCCCAACATGACATTGGCGTCGGTGACGGCCAGCGGGCCGCCGCGCCGATACGCGGCCGGGCCGGGATTGGCGCCGGCCGAATCCGGCCCGGCGCGGAAGCGGCCGGCCTCGTAATGCAGGATCGAGCCGCCGCCGGCGGCCACAGTGTGGATGCGCATCATCGGCGCGCGGATGCGCACGCCGGCAACCTCGGTGTCGAAGGCGCGCTCATAGTCGCCGTCATAATGGGCGACGTCGGTCGAGGTGCCGCCCATGTCGAAGCCGATGACCCTGTCGAAACCGGCGAGTTTTGCCGTCTCGACCATGCCGACGACGCCGCCGGCCGGGCCGGACAACAGCGCGTCCTTTCCCTGGAACATATCGGCAGCCGTGAGACCACCGGAGGACATCATGAACATGAGGCGGGGGGAATGGCCGATCTCCCCCCTCGTGGGGGAGATGCCCGGCAGGGCAGAGGGGGGCGCCGTAGGGTGCTTTGTGTCATGATTGACGTCACTGGGATGCTGAGATGCTGGCGGGACAGCGCCCCCCTCTGTCGGCTTCGCCGACATCTCCCCCACAAGGGGGGAGATTGGCGCCGCGCCCAGCTCTCCCGCCACCCTTTGCACATAGCGCGACAGAATCGGCGACAAATAGGCGTCGACCACCGTGGTGTCGCCGCGGCCGACCAGCTTGATGAGTGGCGAGACCTCATGGCTGACGGAGATCTGCGAAAACCCCAGTTTTCTGCAGACTTTTGCAACCGCCTTTTCGTGGTCGGGATATTTCCAGGCATGCATGAAGACGATCGCCACGGCATCAATGCCGTCCGCCCTGGCTTGCTCGATGGCCGGCCGGCAGGCGGCCATGTCGAGCAGCCGTTCGACATTCCCGTCGGCGCGCACGCGTTCTTCGACCTCGATGACGCGCTCGTAGAGCTGTTCGGGAAGAATGATCTCCTTGGCGAAGATGTCGGGCCGCGCCTGATAGGCGATCCTCAGCGCGTCGCGAAATCCCCTGGTGATGAGCAGCAGCACACGGTCGCCCTTGCGCTCCAGAAGCGCGTTGGTGGCAACGGTGGTGCCCATCTTGATGTCGCCGATCAGGCTTGATGGGATCGGAGCGCCGGATTTTAATCCAAGCAGCTCGCGAATGCCCTGGATGGCGGCGTCGGCATAGGCTTCAGGATTCTCGGACAGCAGCTTGCGTGGGTGCAGCCCGCCTTTCGGGTCACGGCCGATGACATCGGTGAAGGTGCCGCCGCGGTCGATCCAGAAATCCCATTTGGCGGTCACGGCAGCTCTCCCAGGCATTTTATTGATTCAATGTGTTAATTCGCAGTAGCCCGACCGGCAACGGCAAAAGCAGATGATGTTACATACGGAAATGCAACGTTACGAAACTCATAGGCGCCTGATGCATTCTGTCCTCGATCGTCACCGTTAGCGGGGGCGTGATTAGAGGAGAGATACCATGAAGAAACTCATTCTTGCGTCGTTTTCGGCGCTTGCCCTGCTTGGCGTTGCGGCTTGCAGCGACAGCGGCACGGGCGGGGACGCCACAACCACGCAGAGCACCAATCCGCCGGCGGCCGAACAGCCGATGCAGCCGGCTCCTGACGCCACGAAGCCGGCTGAGCCGGCTCCGGCAGAGCCTGCTCCTGCGCCGGCGCAGTAGTTTATCTGACTGAGGACCGGGAAGGCCGGTAAGATGCCGGCCTTCCCCGCATCTGTTTCAAGACACGCGCGCCTTGCGGCGATGGCCATCACCGCAAGCGTGATGGTTTTGTCTGTCACTTTTTCGCCCCAGCAGACGACCCTATCAGCCGGCATTTCCCGCGCCCGTTTCCCCGAGACGACATAGCCGAAGCTCGCCGCCATGGCGGTAACGAACAGCAAGATGTCGCAAAGGCCTGCGGTTTTGCGCGCTATGCCGGTGCATTCCATGATCGACGGTTAGCGCCAGCTGCTTCAGGCATCCCGCGAAATCGGTTAGCCGGCCCTGCGGCATTGTCTTCGCTTGATAGCGGTGCCCGGTTAGCCCTAATAGGTGCTCATGTCGATTTGGGATCGCCTCGGCGACTTCATCACGCGCGTTTCGTCCTCAACCTCGTCGGGTGTCGCCGACGTGGTCGAAGCCGTGCGCACGGTTTTCTCCGGCGATCCGGATCTGCGCCGGCGCGTCGCCTTCTCGGTGGCGATGATCGCGCTGTCGGCCAAGATGGCCAAGGCCGACGGCATCGTAACGCAGGACGAGGTGCGCGCCTTCCAGCAAATATTCGAGGTGCCGAAGGAGCAGACGCGCAATGTGGCGCGGCTCTACGATCTGGCCAAGCGCGACATCGCCGGCTTCGAGACCTATGCCGCGCGCATGGCGCAGCTTTGCGGCTCCGGCCATTCGAACTGCGCGATGCTGGAGGACATTCTCGACGGGCTGTTCCACATCGCCAAGGCTGACGGGCTGGTTCATGAGCGCGAAGGCCAGTTCCTGCATCGTATCGCCGAAATCTTCCGGATCGAGGAGGCGCATTACCAGAGCATTCTGGCTCGGCACGTCGACCTGGGTGCGGCCGATCCCTATGTCGTGCTTGGCATCGAGCGGGGAAAACCGTTCGAGGAGGTCCGAAAACGTTATCGCAAGCTGGTTTCGGACAACCATCCCGACCGGCTGATCGCACGCGGCCTGCCGCAGGAGTTCATCAAGATCGCAACGAGCAGGATAGCGGCGATCAACGCGGCCTATGAGATGATCGAACGAGGCCTGCGGCACGCATGAGCGGCTTCCTGCCCGACGAGCCGAGCGCCGAGGTAAGGGTATCGCCGAATTTCGGTCCACGACGCGAGACGGCCAAGCCCGATATGGTCGTGCTGCACTACACCGGTATGAAGACCGGCGCCGGCGCCGAAGCCTGGCTGTGCGATCCGGCGAGCGAGGTTTCATCGCACTATCTCGTCCATGAGGATGGCCGCATCGTCCAGATGGTCAGGGAAAGCGACCGTGCCTGGCATGCCGGTAAGAGTTCGTGGTTCGGACGCAGCGACATCAACTCCTGTTCGGTCGGCATCGAGATCGTCAATCCCGGGCATTCGCTGGGCTATCGGAATTTTCCGAAACGGCAGATCGATGCCGTCATCGGTTTGTGCAAGGGAATTGTTCAGCGCCATTCGATTCCAGCTCAACGGGTGCTCGCCCATTCCGACGTCGCGCCGGGACGCAAGATCGATCCGGGCGAGAAATTCCCCTGGAAGGCCCTGTCCGAAGCCGGTGTCGGCCACCTCGTCGAAGCGGCACCCGTCAGGCATGGCGCGGTGCTGAAAGTTGGCGACACGGATGCTGAAGTCGAGGCGTTGCAGTCGATGCTGGCGCTCTATGGTTATGGCGTGGAGATATCAGGTGCTTTCGACCGGCAGACCGAAATCGTCGTCGAGGCTTTCCAGCGGCATTTCCGGCAACGCAAAGTGGATGGCGTGGCCGACGGATCGACAATCCGCACGCTGGAAAGACTGCTTGCTTCCGTAAGGGCAGCTCCGACCAGGTAGTCTTTATCTTAGTCGTTAAATTACAATCTGTCACTTAAAGTGACTTGCCCCGCCTTCTTTGCCGCTAATTCGACCGTCAAAGGCGGTCCGTGCAAGTTGTCGGACCTACAGCCCCCCATATGTTCCGATGTTGATTTAGCGTACCTGCGTGAAGTTCTTCGCGCGGTTCAGACAGAACAGGATCCCATGCAGAAATTGACCGTTTTAACGGCAGCTGTTGCTGCCGGCGTAATGACTTTTGCCATCGGTGCGGCCAATGGCGCGCCACTGAGCCAGCGAGCCGACCAGGGTTTCATTACCGCGTCCGACAAAATCGCCACGCCGAAAGCCGGCCAAGCTGCGAAGGAAAAAAGGACGGTCTCCGCAAAGGCGGTAAAAGCTGCTGCGGTAAAGGTGAAAAAACCAGCATCCGCAAAGGCGGAAAAAGCTGGGGTAAAAGTGAAAAAGCCAACCTCTGCAAAAAAGGCAGTCTCCAAGCGGCATGTGAAGCGCAACAGGACCCGCATCGACCAGGCGACGACGGCGTCGATCGGCCGGAAAAGTCGGGCGACGGCGCCGAAGGCGGCGGCCGCTGGCGGCAATGACCAGTATTCTACGATCATCGAGCGTCATGCCGCCAGCAACGGTGTGCCGGTCTCGCTCGCCAAGGCCGTCATCATGATCGAGAGCAGCTTTCAGCCGAACCAGGTCGGCAGCGCCGGTGAGATCGGCCTGATGCAGATCAAGCCGTCGACGGCGCGGATGATGGGTTACAGCGGCTCGATCAAGGGTCTCTACGATCCCGAGACCAACATCAAATACGGCATGAAATATCTCGCCATGGCGCGGAACCTCGGCGGCGGCACGACCTGCGGCACGATCCTGAAGTATAATGCCGGGCATGGCGCCAAGCGGATGAACCCGATATCCGCGGCCTATTGCGGCAAGGTCAAGGTGCAGTTGGCCGCGCTTGGGGCGCCGGCGTAATAAGTCACAACCTGCTTTTTTGTTTGCGTTTTCGGACGTGAACCCCTTTATACGCCTTGCCAGCTGGCCGGGCGGCCGCACCCGCGAAGCCGAAAGGCTGCGGGTGAGGAAAGTCCGGGCTCCATGGAGACACGGTGCCGGTTAATGGCCGGCGGGGGCGACCCTAGGGAAAGTGCCACAGAAAGCAAACCGCCACGATCCGTCGTGGTAAGGGTGAAAGGGTGGGGTAAGAGCCCACCGCGCGACTGGCAACAGGAGCGGCACGGTAAACCCCACCGGGAGCAAGACCGAATAGGGGCGGTGCGAGGGAAAACCCTCGAGGGCTGTTTCCGGCTCACCGTCCGGGTAGGTTGCGTGAGGCGCATGGCAACATGCGCCCAAGATGAATGGCCGCCACGTTCTCGTCCCGCAAGGGGCGAGGGCCATACAGAACCCGGCTTACAGGCCAGCTGGCAATTTCTTCTAGATTCTACAAGGAAATTCCCTGATATCAGCAGGTTGCGCCTTCGGGCGCGCCTGCTGGTTCAGGCGCTTCATTGACTGAATCAGCTTGCGGGGCCTGTGCCAGGAACAAGCGTTTCTTGAAGTTGGTGCGATTAAATCGTACCATATATACGGACAATATCAGGAGCGCATCATGGGTCAGGTCGATAAACGCAGCATCACGCTTTCGCCGGAACTGGCGGCGGCGGTCGACGACGTGGTCGCCGCCGGCGAGTACGCTTCGGCGAGCGAGGTGATCCGCGACGCGCTCAGGCAATGGAAGGACCGGCGCGATCTGCACGGCTATACGGTCGAGGAGTTGCGCAAGCTGGTACAGGAGGGGATCGACAGCGGACCGGCGCTGGACGGGCCGCCAATCATGGAACGATTGCGCGCCAAATATCTGAAAATAGCCGAGGCCAAGGGCCTTGAGGAGTGAAATACCGCCTGCTTCCTCAGGCATTGATCGACCTCGAACTTATCGGCGACTACATTGCCGAACACAATCCTAATGCGGCGGTCCGCCTCGTGGACACCTTGGAGAGGCGTTGGGATTTGCTGACCCTGCATCCTTTCTCAGGCGCGCCGCGCGAAGACATTGCGCCCGGCATTCGCCATCTAGTCGTCGGCGAATATCTCACCTTGTACCGTGTCGGCGAGGATTCAGTCGAAATCCTGCGCGTGCTGCATGGCCGGCGCAATATCGAGGCCGACGACGTCGGCTCGTGATCTTCAGCCGCTGATGCCGTCCAACGACGCCTCGATCGCCTGCCAAAGCTCTTCCACCGGTTCGCAGCCGACCGACAGGCGAACGAAGCCGGGCGGAACAGCGTCTCCTCTTTTCGCTCGCCGTTCCGCCGAAGTGTGCACGCCTCCGAACGACGTCGCCGCCTGCATCAATGCGCAGTTGTTGATGAAATCCTCGGCCTTGTCCTCCGAGGCGAGCACGAATGAGATGAGAAAGCCGAAGCGCTCCATCTGGGCGTGGCCAAGATTGTGCGACGGATCGCTTTTAAGACCCGGGAAGCGCAAGCCGCTGATCGCAGGATGGTCCTTCAGCCGCCGCGCCAGCACTTCCGCGGAAGAGCACATGCGGTCGAAACGCACGTCGAGCGTTTCCAGGCCGCGATGCACCAGCCATGCCTCGAACGGCCCGGGAATGGCGCCTGATGTTTCGCGCCAGTCAGTGACGGCAGCAATGATATCCGCATTGCGGCTGGCGACATGGCCGAACAGCACGTCGGAATGGCCATTGGGTGCCTTGGTGTCGGCGGCAACAACGATGTCGGCGCCGAGATCGAGCGGTCGTTGGCCGAAGGGCGTCATCGTCGTGTTGTCGACCACCAGGATCGCGCCCGCTTTGTGCGCCGCTTCGGCGACAGCCGTAATGTCGCAGATATCCAGTCCCGGGTTGGCGGGAGTTTCGACGAAGGCCAGTCGATATCCATCGAAGCCGCCGTCGAGGAAGGTCGATGTCGGCCGGACATCGTAGGCGACGCCGAAAGATTTCAGGAAGCGCTCCGCCAGCGCTCTGGTGGTGTGATAGCCGTCCGACGGCAGCAGGATACGGTCGCCGGATTTGAGCACCCCAAAAAACACCGCCGAGATTGCAGCCATTCCCGAGGGGAAGGCAACACACGGCGCGTCTTCCAGATGCGCCAGCATGTGTTCGACCGCGTCCCAGGTCGGATTGCTGAAGCGGCCATATTGATCGAAGCCGGTGGCGTCGCCGGGCGCGTGGAAAATGGCCGCCATAGTCAGGGGCAAAGGGATTGGGGCGCCCTTGGCAAGCCTGCCGCGACGCAGATGGGGAAGTGCGGCCGCGCGGAACTTGGCTGTTTCGGACATGGATTTCAACCTTGTTTCTGACCGGGAAAGGACGGGCCGACGCTATGCGTGGCAGCGACCCGCGGCAAGCCGACTCCGGTTAGGCCAAGCGGCTCTAAACGCTTCGTTAGGCTTAATGGAGCATAAAGACGGGAGTGCCGTCAAAGCTGCTCTCATCGGTTGTGGCGCGCGCGTTTGTGAAGCCTATTCCCGTTGACGCCCATAACGCCCCATGATATCCCATTTCGATATTCAAGCCTTCGTTCCGCGTCAGGGTGAAGCGTACGCCAATCGGGCAGCCGCGGCGGCTGCGCGTTTGCCTGCTTTCGCCTTTCAGAACGAAGTGAGTTTTGGGCAGGGACCGCGCCGGGGCGGCGCGGACGGCAAGATGCAGAGGGGTGCGGCGGCGCAAGCGGCCGTAACGCGTAATGGACCGGTTTCTGTCAAGCGCGGTGAACAGGATCGATGCGAAGGGGCGGGTGTCCGTTCCAGCGCATTTCCGTGCGGTTGTGCAGAAGCGCGGCTATTCGGAACTCTACGCGTTGCGCTGCCTGGATCGTCCGGCGATGGATGTCGGCGGCCTCGACCTGCTCGACCGTTACGAGCAGCGCATCGCGCAGGAAGACCCCTTCCTGCAGACGGCGGACGACATGTCGTTCTTCTGCCATGGCGATGGAACCTTTCTCAAGCTGGATCAGGACGGCCGCATCTCGATGACCGATTTCATCCGCGAGCACACGGGCATTTCCGCGGAAGCGGCGTTTGTCGGTCGCGGCAATTTCTTTCAGATCTGGGAGCCTGGACGGCTCACCGCCTATGGGACGGAAGCACGCGCCCGGCTTTTGCAGCTTCGGCAGGGGACGAAGCCTGGGGAGCGACCGGAATGATGGCGGGCTACGGCGACGACCCTCACGCCGCTGGCGGACCGGCTCGTCACATTCCGGTCCTCCTTGCCGAGGTGCTGAAGGCGCTTTCGCCTGCAGCGGGCGAGGTGATCGTCGACGGCACATTCGGCGCCGGCGGCTACACCAAAGCAATTCTTGCGAGCGGCGCCTCGGTCGTCGCCATAGACCGCGATCCGGATGCGATCGCTGCGGGTCGTGTCCTCGAACAACAATCGGGCGGCAAGCTCAGGCTGGTTCAGGCGCCGTTCTCGACATTGGACGAGCATCTGGAAAGCGCTGACGGCGTTGTGCTCGACATCGGCATCTCCTCGATGCAGATCGACCAGGCGGAGCGCGGTTTTTCGTTCCGCGCCGACGGACCGCTCGACATGCGCATGGCGCAGGCTGGCCTGAGCGCCGCCGATGTCGTCAACAGCTTCAAGGTGGGCGACCTTGCCCGCATCTTCGGGTTTCTTGGCGAAGAGCGCCATGCCGGCCGCATCGCCCGGATGATCGAAAACCGTCGCGAAAAACATCCGTTCGAGCGCACGCTCGACCTTGCCGACGCCATCGAGACGCATATCGGCCGCGCGCCGAAGGACAAGATCCATCCAGCAACCCGCGTCTTCCAGGCGCTACGCATTTTCGTCAATGACGAACTCGGCGAACTGGCCAAGGCGCTGTTTGCGGCTGAACGCGTGCTGAAACCGGGCGGACGGCTGGCCGTGGTGACGTTCCACTCCCTGGAAGACCGCATCGTCAAGCGTTTCATCGCCGATCGCGCTGATGCGGCGACCGGATCGCGGCACCTGCCCGAGGCGCAAGCGCGCACCGCCACCTTCAAAAAGGTGGGTAGCGGCGTGACGCCGGATGAGGCCGAGATATCAGCCAATCCGCGCGCGCGCTCGGCTAGGCTGCGCGCTGCTGCCCGCACCGACGCACCGGCGCGCGCCGGCGACGTTTCGATTTTCGGGCTTCCAAAACTTCCTGACCCAAAACTTCCCGGTGCCGACCGGCCGGGAGAGAGGTGAGCACGTGTTTCGTACCAGCGACATAGTCCTGATCGCCGTCATGGTTTCGGCTGCGGCCCTGACCTACAAGACCAAGCGCGAAGCCGAGGAACAATTGGCGGCGGTGCACAAGATCCAGGCGCAGATCCGCTACGAGGAGGATACGATCGACCTGCTCAAGGCGGACTGGAGCCTGCTTACCCAGCCGTCGCGCCTGCAAAAGCTGGCCGACATCTATAAATCGCAACTCGAGCTCGAGCCGGTCAGCGCCCGCCAGATCATCGGGCTGGACGATCTGCCGGCAAAACCCGTCACAATCGAGGACCTTTCGTCCCAGCCGTTGGGCGGCATGGCCGATAGTGGCGGCAAGGACCCTGTGGTCACCGGAGGCATCGTCCAATGATCGCGAGGATTTCGATGATTGCCAGGGTTCCCTTGATTGCCAGACTGCTGAAGAGCGGCGCCAAGTTGGAGGACGGATCGATTGTCGTCGAAGGCGCCCGCAAGGCGACCGGTGGCAAGGGCAGGACCCGCATCGTGATGACGATGGCGGTGTTCTTCGGCATCTATTCGACCATCACCGGGCGGCTGATCTATCTGGGTTTTCAGAATCCCGACCTGTCCGGCGGCCCGCAGAGCCGGGTGACGGCGTCTCGGCCCGACATTGTCGACCGCAACGGCGAAGTGCTGGCGACGGACATCAAGACGGCGTCGCTGTTTGCCGAACCACGCCGCATCGTCGACGCCGACGAGGCGATCGAAAAGCTGGCGACGGTGCTTCCCGAAATCGATTACGAGCAGACCTACCATAAGCTGAAGAGCGGCGCCGGCTTCGTCTGGCTGCAGCGGCAACTGACGCCCAAGCAACAATCGGATATCATGCAGCTCGGTGTTCCCGGCTTCGGCTTCCGCACCGAAAAGCGTCGCTTCTATCCAGCCGGCGAAACCTCGTCCTACATTGTCGGGCTCACCAACATCGACAACCAGGGCATCTCCGGCATGGAGAAATACATCGACGAACAGGGGCTGAGCGACCTTCAGGCGTCGGGACTTGCGGTGGCCAAGGATCTGAAGCCGGTGCGGCTCTCGATCGACCTGCGCGTCCAGCATATCGTGCGTGACGAGGTCGCCACCGGCATGGAGAAATACCGCGCAATCGCGGCGGGCGCTGTCGTTCTCAACATCAAGACCGGCGAAGTGATGGCGATGGCCTCGGTTCCGGATTTCGATCCGAACAACCCCTACAATGCGCAGGAAAAGGACCGCTTGAACCGCATGTCGGCCGGCCTCTACGAAATGGGCTCGACCTTGAAGAGCTTTACCACCGCCATGGCGCTCGATTCCGGCAAAGTGACGCTGGAAAGCCGTTTCGACGCTTCGCGTCCGATCAGGATCGGCCGTCAGACCATCCATGATTTTCATGGCAAGGCCCGGGTGCTGTCGGTGCCCGAAGTGTTCATCTACTCGTCCAACATCGGTTCGGCCAAGGAAGCCGAAGCGGTTGGCATCGAGGGGCACCGCGAATTCCTGCATCGCCTGGGGATCCTCGAGAAGATGCAGACGGAACTGCCGGAGGTCGCCCGCCCGACCGAGCCCAAAGTCTGGAAGCAGGTCCATTCGATCACCATCGCCTTCGGTCACGGTGTGTCGACGACGCCGCTGCAGACGGCGGTCGGCTGCGCCGCGCTGATGAATGGCGGCTATCTGATCGAGCCGACCTTCCTGACGCGCACCCAGGACCAGGCGATGTCGGTGGCCAAGAAAGTGGTCAGCGACAAGACATCCGAGAGCATGCGCTATCTCTACGCACTGAACGCCGAGAAAGGGTCAGGCAGGAACGCCAGGGTTCCAGGTTATCGCGTCGGCGGCAAGACGGGAACGGCCGAGAAGGTTGTCAACGGCCGCTACTCAAAGGACAAGAATTTCAACGCCTTCGTTGCGGCTTTCCCGATGGACGATCCGCAATACATCGTGCTCACGATCGCCGACGAACCGAAGCCGGAAAAGCCCGGCATGGGTGCGACGGCCGCCTCGAATGCGGGCGCCATGGCTGCAAACATCATTCGACGTTCGGCTTCCATGCTTGGCGTGAAGCCAGATTTCAGCCATGAAAATGGCGCAACGCTGGTTTCCTATCAGTGATTCTTAGGGCGCGCCGGCAACTGCGCGCTATTTTGTTGCGATGAACGGGGTTCGATGAAGCTGAAAGATCTAGCCGGTATCCTGCCTGTCGAGGGGACAGCTTCCTTCGATACGGAGGTTACCGGGATTTCGTCGGATTCCCGCCAGGTAAGACCGGGCGTGGTCTTTTTCGCGCTCACCGGTACCAAGGCGGATGGCGCGGCCTATGCCGCCGATGCCGCCAGCCGCGGCGCATCAGCGATCGTGGCAGGCAAGGGCAGCGCCATCGCCGGACTGCCGGTGCCCGTTCTCGCCGTCGACGATCCGCGCCTTGCGCTGGCGCTGAGTGCCGCCCGCTACTTCGGCAGGCAGCCGCAAACCATGGTCGCGGTGACCGGCACCAGCGGCAAGACATCGGTCGCGGCTTTCACCAGGCAGATCTGGGAGCAGTCAGGCCTCGCTGCCGCTTCAATCGGCACGACCGGCGTGGTGGCGCCGGGCCGCAACGAATATGGCTCGCTGACCACCCCCGACCCGGTAGATCTGCACAGGCTGCTGGCGGAACTGGCGGATGCCGGCGTCACCCACGCATCGATGGAAGCCTCCAGCCACGGCCTCGACCAGCGCCGGCTCGACGGCGTGAAGCTTGCAGCCGGCGGGTTCACCAATCTCGGTCGCGACCACATGGACTACCATCCGACGGTCGAGGACTATCATCGCGCCAAGCTGCGCCTGTTCGACACGCTGCTGCCGAAGGGCGCGCCGGCCGTCATCTTTGCCGACGATCCATGGTCAGAGCCGACGATCCAGGCGGCGAGAGCGGCGGGATTGAATGTGCTGACGGTTGGCCGTCATGGCGAGTTCCTGAGACTGAAGCGGGTCGAGCACGAGCGCCACCGCCAGCGTGCCGAGGTCGAGGTCGATGGCATTCTCCACGAGGTCGACCTGCCGCTGGCCGGGGATTTCCAGATAGCCAATGCGCTGGTTTCGGCGGGCCTCGCCATTTCTACTGGAACGCCTGCCGCCAAAGCCCTGATGGCGTTGGAGAAATTGAAGGGCGCGCCGGGTCGGCTGGATCTTGTCGGCACCACTGTCAACGGTGCGCCGGTCTATGTCGATTATGCGCACAAGCCGGACGCGCTGGAAAACGTGTTGGCTTCGGTACGGCCGTTCACCACCGGTCGCGTCATCGTCGTGTTCGGCTGTGGCGGCGACCGCGACCGGGGCAAGCGTCCGATCATGGGCGAGATCGCCACGCGGCTCGCCGATGTCGTCATCGTCACCGACGACAATCCGCGCTCGGAAGTGCCCGAAACGATCCGCGCCGCGATCCTTGCCGCCGCACCCGGGGCCGTAGAGATCGGCGATCGGCGCAAGGCGATCCACGAGGCAGTCGCCATGCTCCATGCCGGCGACACGCTGATCGTGGCTGGCAAGGGGCATGAGGAAGGCCAGACCGTCGGCGCCGAGACGCTGCATTTTTCCGACCATGAGGAAGTCCGCTCCGCGCTCCAGGAGCGCGTCGCATGAGCTTCCTGTGGACCTCCGAGGATCTCGTCGCCGCCATGGGCGGACGACCGCTCGGGCCGATGCCGGAAGGTATTAGCGGCATCTCGATCGACAGCCGCAGCCTTGAGCCGGGCGATGCTTTCTTCGCCATCAAGGGCGAGGCGATGGACGGCCATGATTTCGCGACCGCCGCCATCAAGGCCGGCGCCGGCGTGCTGGTCGTCGCCGAGGGCAAGCTGCCGTCGCTCGGACGGCTGACGGCGCCGATGATCGTCGTGCAGGACGTGCTGGCCGCACTGGAAAAGCTAGGGCTGGCCGCACGCGCGCGGTCCAGCGCCAAGATCATCGCGGTAACCGGTTCGGCGGGCAAGACCACCACCAAGGAAGCGCTGCGCCATGTGTTGTCCGCGGTCGGCAAGGTGCACGCATCGCCCCAGTCTTTCAACAACCACTGGGGTGTGCCGCTGACGCTGGCGCGGATGCCGGCAGATTGCGACTTTGCGGTGTTCGAGATCGGCATGAACCATCCCGACGAGATCCGGCCGCTGGTCAAGATGGTCCGGCCGCATGTCGCCATCATCACGCTGATCGCGGCGGCTCATCTCGGCTTCTTCCGCAATCTGGACGAGATCGCCAAGGCCAAGGCCGAGATTTTCGAGGGGCTGGAACCGGACGGCGCCGTTCTTCTCAATCGCGACGACCCGCGTTGGAAGCTTCTGGACAAGATGGCGAGAGCCGCCGGCGTCGAGCACATTTACGGGTTTGGCGAGAATGCCCGCGCGACCTTCAAACTGCTCAAATGCGCGCTGCATGCCGATCATTCGGTCATCGCCGCCAAGATCGGCGGACAGGAAATCACCGCCAGGGTAGGCGCGCCGGGCCGCCACATGGTGCAAAATGTGCTGGCCGTGCTGGGCGCCGCGCACCTGGTCGGCGCCGACATCGCCAGGGTGGCGCTGGCGCTGGCCGATCTTTCGGCCGAACGTGGACGCGGCAAGCGCCATGTGTTGCGCCACCCCAGGGGTTCGATCACGTTGATCGACGAGAGCTACAACGCCAATCCGGCGTCGATGAGCGCTGCAATGGCGCTGCTCAACGCGACGCCGGTGTCCGGCGAAGGCAGGCGCATCGCGGTGCTCGGCGACATGCTCGAGCTCGGCGACCACTCGGCGAAGCTTCACGCAGCCCTTGCCGATCTCATCGTCGGCACCGAAACGCGCACGGTCTTTCTCGCCGGCCAGGAAATGCGGGCGCTGGCCGATATCCTGCCCGGTGAGATCAAGACGGAGTATCGCGCCGGCGCCGAGGATCTGAAACTGGTCCTTCTGTCGGCCCTGAAGCCTGGCGACGTGGTGATGATCAAATCGTCGAAAGGCATCGGGTTTTCCAAGCTGGTCGACGCATTGCTCGGCAGATTTCCGGCTGTAGCCGCAACCACCAAACAGACCTAGAGCCAGGTCCGGGGGCCGAATCGCATGTTCACACTGCTCGTCGAATTCGCGGACAAGATCTCGGTCTTCAACGTCTTCCGCTACATAACTTTCCGCACCGGTGGCGCGCTGATCACAGCGGCGCTGATCGTCTTCATCTTCGGGCCAGCTATCATCAATTCGCTGAGGCTGCGGCAGGGCAAGGGCCAGCCGATCCGCGCCGACGGGCCGCAGACGCATTTCAAGAAAGCCGGCACGCCGACCATGGGCGGGCTGATGATCCTGTGCGGCATCATCGGCTCGTCGCTTTTGTGGGCGAACCTGTCCAGCATCTATGTCTGGGTGGTGCTGCTGGTGACCCTGGGGTTCGGCTCGATCGGCTTCTACGATGATTATCTCAAGGTGACGAAGCAATCGCATCTCGGCTTTTCCGGCAAGGCGCGGCTGGCGCTTGAATTCGTCATCGCCGGCATCGCCGCCTGGGTGATCATGCACAACGGCCAGGCGCCGTTCTCGTCATCGCTGACTTTTCCTTTCGCCAAGGAGTTTCTCGTCAATCTCGGCTGGTTCTTCATCCCGTTCTCGTGCTTCGTCATCGTCGGCGCCGGCAATGCGGTGAACCTGACCGATGGCCTCGACGGGCTGGCGATCGTGCCGATCATGATCGCGGCGGCGTCCTTCGGCGTCATCGCATATCTGTCCGGTAACGCGGTGTTCGCCGAATATCTGCAGATCCATTTCGTGCCCGGCACCGGCGAATTGGCGGTGGTCCTCGGCGCGGTGATCGGCGCCGGCCTCGGCTTCCTGTGGTTCAACGCACCGCCGGCGGCGATCTTCATGGGCGATACTGGCTCGCTGGCCCTGGGCGGCCTGATCGGCACGGTCGCGGTTGCCACCAAGCACGAGATCGTGCTGGTCATCGTCGGCGGCCTGTTCGTCGTCGAGATCCTGTCGGTCATCATCCAGGTCGGCTACTTCAAGATGACTGGCAAGCGCGTGTTCCTGATGGCACCGATCCATCATCATTTCGAAAAGCTCGGCTGGACCGAAAGCCAGGTGGTGATCCGCTTCTGGATCATCGCCGTCATCCTGGCACTGGTCGGCCTGTCGACCCTGAAGCTTAGATAGGAGGCCGCGTGATCCCCGCCGTATCCTTCGCAGGCAAGCGCGTTTCGCTGTTCGGGCTCGGCGGCTCGGGGATCGCCACGGCGCGCGCGCTGATCGAGGGCGGAGCGGACGTGCTGGCCTGGGACGACAATCCCGGCAGCGTCGCCAATGCCGCGGCCGTCGGTATTGCGACCGGCGACCTGCGCGGCGCCGACTGGGCGAAGTTCTCAGCCTTCGTGCTGTCGCCCGGCGTGCCGCTGACGCATCCGAAGCCGCACTGGACAGTAGAGCTCGCGCGCGCTTCGGGCGTCGAGATCATTGGCGACATCGAGCTGTTCTGCCGCGAGCGGACGTTGCTTGCGCCGGCAGCGCCGTTCATCGCCATCACCGGCACCAACGGCAAATCGACGACCACGGCGCTGACGGCGCATATCCTGAAATCGGCCGGACGCGACACGCAGATGGGCGGCAATATCGGCCGTGCGGTGATGACGCTCGATCCGCCGGAGCCCGGGCGGCACTATGTCGTGGAATGCTCGTCCTACCAGATAGACCTGGCGCCCTCGATCAATCCGACCGCCGGCGTCCTGCTCAACCTGACGCCCGATCATCTCGATCGTCATGGCACGATGCAGCACTACGCCGCGATCAAGGAGCGGCTGGCGGCCGGCAGCGAAACGGCCATCGTCGGTGTCGATGATTCCTGGTGCGCCCAGCTCGCTGACCGGCTGGAGCGGGCAGGCCGGCACGTCATCCGCATTTCCAAGCGCCTGCCACTGACCGACGGCTATTTCGCCGACGGCACCGATCTGATGGAAGCGGTGCATGGCCGGTATAGCCGCGTTGCCTTTCTCGAAGGCATCGGCTCGTTGCGCGGCCAGCACAATGCGCAGAATGCGCTGGCCGCCGTCGCCGCCTGCCTCAAGGTCGGGCTCGATCTGGGCGAGATCCAGTCGGGGCTGGAAAGCTTTCCCGGGCTGGCGCACCGCATGGAGCAGGTCGGCCGCAAGGACCATGTGCTGTTCATCAACGATTCCAAGGCGACCAATGCCGACGCGGCAGCGCCCGCGCTGTCGAGCTTTCCGCGCATCTACTGGATCGCCGGCGGGTTGCCGAAAGAGGGCGGCATCGAGCCGTTGCGCGGCCTCTTTCCGCGCATCGCCAAGGCTTATCTGATCGGCGAGGCTGCACCAGCCTTTTCGGCGACGCTCGGCGAGGCGGTGCCCTACGAGATATCAGGCACGCTGGCCGCGGCAGTCGAGCATGCCGCAAGCGATGCGGCCAGGGATGATAACAACGGCGAGGTGGTGGTGCTGCTTTCGCCGGCCTGCGCCAGTTTCGACCAGTTCAAGAATTTCGAAGTGCGTGGCGAAGCCTTCAGGCAAGCTGCGAGCACTATTGATGGCGTGAAGCTCATCGGAGGGACACGGTAATGCAAAGTCGTCTCGACAAAAGCCCGGTTGCCACTTGGTGGTGGACGATCGATCGCTGGTTCCTGGCTGCGTTCCTGTCGCTGATGGGGCTCGGCATCGTGCTGTCCTTCGCGGCAAGCCCGGCAGTGGCCCAACGCATCGGCCTCGACAGTTTCCACTTCGCCACACGTCAGATTATCTTCACCATTCCCGCACTTGGCGTGATGCTGGCCGTCTCCTTCCTGGAATCGCGGCAGATCAGACGCATGGCGCTGGTGATGCTGTGCGCCACGCTGTTCCTGATGGTGGCGGTGCTCTACATCGGCGTCGAGGTGAAGGGGGCGCGGCGCTGGGTGTCGCTTGCCGGCCTGTCGATCCAGCCGTCGGAATTCCTCAAGCCGGCGTTCGTCGTCATCTGCGCCTGGCTGTTTGCCGAACACAAGCGTCAGCCCGATATTCCCGGCAATCTGTTCGCCATGCTGCTGCTAGCCCTCGTCATCTCGCTGCTGGTGGCGCAGCCCGATTTCGGCCAGACCATGCTGGTGCTCGGCACCTGGGGGGTGATGTTCTTCATGGCCGGACTGCCATGGCTGTGGATCATCGCGCTGGGCGCCGCCGGCATCAGCGGGGTGTTTGCCGCCTATACGGTGTTCCCGCATGTCGCCGGCCGCATCGATCGTTTCATGACCGGCGAGGGCGATACGTTCCAGGTCGACATGGGCCGCGATGCGCTGATCAATGGCGGCTGGTTCGGCGTCGGGCCGGGTGAGGGCACCGTCAAGCGGGTCATACCCGACAGCCATGCCGATTTCGTCTTCTCGGTGGCCGGCGAGGAATTCGGACTGATCATGTGCTTCTTCATCATGACCATCTTCGCCTTCATCGTGCTGCGCGGGCTCAGCACCGCGCTCAAGGAGCAGGACGATTTCACACGCTATGCGGTTGGCGGCCTGGTCACGGTTTTCGGTCTGCAGTCGGTCATCAATATGGCCGTCAATCTGCAGCTGATGCCGGCCAAGGGCATGACCCTGCCGTTCATCTCCTATGGCGGCTCCTCGCAGATCGCCATCGCAATCTCGATGGGCATGGTGCTGGCGCTGACGCGCAGGCGGCCGGAAAAGCGCAAGCAGCTGGGCTTCGCACCGTCGCAGCGCGCCATGCCGGCGGAGTGAAATGTCGAGGGGCGTTATCCTACTGGCGGCCGGCGGCACGGGTGGGCATCTCTTCCCGGCCGAGGCGCTGGCGCATGAGCTGATCAGGCGCGGCTGGACGGTGCATCTGGCCACCGATGACCGTGCCGAGCGTTTTGCCGGCCAGTTTCCGGCCACAGGCATCCATCCGATCCAGTCGGCGACCATGAGTTCGAAAAATCCTTTTGCCGTGCTCGCCGCCTTCTGGAAGATCTGGGGTGGCGTGCGCCAGGCATCCGCCGTCATCGGCCGGATCAAGCCAGCCGTCGTGGTTGGTTTCGGCGGCTATCCGACGCTGCCGCCGCTCTATGCGGCGACGCGGCGCAAGGTGCCGACGCTGATCCACGAGCAGAACGCGGTGATGGGGCGCGCCAACCGGGCGCTCGCCGGCCGCGTCGATGCCATCGCCGGCGGGTTTTTGCCGGAAGATTCAAGCGCTGCAGGCGCCAAGACGGTGACCACAGGCAATCCGGTCAGGCCGCAAGTGCTTGAAGCGGCAAAGACGCCTTACACGGCCTCGACCGGAAACCAGCGCTTCCGGTTTCTGGTGTTCGGCGGCAGCCAGGGCGCTCAGTTCTTTTCCGATGCCGTGCCGGCGGCGGTTGGACTGCTTTCCGATGCACAACGCAAGCGGCTTGATATCACGCAGCAGGCCCGCGCCGACGATGTCGAGCGGGTGAAGGCGGCCTATGCCGCCCTTGGCGTCGAGGCTGAGGTGTCGCCCTTCTTCACCGACATGGCGGCGCGCATCGCGGCGTCGCATCTGGTGATGTCGCGGTCCGGTGCATCGACCGTATCAGAAATCGCGGTGATCGGCCGGCCGGCGCTGCTGGTGCCCTATCCGCACGCGCTCGACCACGACCAGGCGGCCAATGCCGCGGCATTGGCCGCGGCAGGCGGCGCCGAAGTGCATCAGCAATCTTCGCTTTCGTCCGAGCGTATCGCTGTGCTCGTCGGGGCGCTGATGGAGGATCCACAGCTGCTGACCACAATGGCAGCGGCGGCGAAATCGGCTGGAAAACCGGACGCGGCACGGTTGCTCGCCGATCTGACAGAGGCTATTGCGTCGAAGAAAAGCGTATCGGACTTCAGGAAGGAGACGCACGCATGAAGATGCCGGAGACGATCGGTCTTGTGCATTTCATCGGCATCGGCGGTATCGGCATGAGCGGCATCGCCGAAGTGCTGCACAATCTCGGCTACAAGGTGCAAGGGTCCGACCAGGCCGACAGCGCCAATGTGCAGCGGCTGCGCGACAAGGGCATCGAGTGCTTTGTCGGCCATCACGCCGATAATATCGGCGATGCCGAAGTGGTTGTTGTCTCGACGGCGATCAAGAAATCCAATCCGGAGCTGAAGGCCGCGCGCGAGAAACTGCTTCCCATCGTCCGTCGCGCCGAGATGCTGGCCGAACTGATGCGCTTCCGCCAGGCGGTGGCCATCGGCGGCACGCATGGCAAGACGACGACGACCTCGATGGTGGCGACGCTGCTCGAAGCTGGCGGGCTTGATCCGACCGTGATCAATGGCGGGATCATCAATGCCTACGGCACCAACGCCCGCATGGGCGACGGCGAATGGATGGTGGTCGAGGCCGACGAGAGCGACGGCACGTTCCTGAAGCTGCCGGCCGAGATTGCCGTCGTCACCAACATTGATCCCGAGCATCTCGACCATTACGGCTCCTTCGACAAGGTGCGCGAAGCCTTTCGCCAGTTCGTCGAGAACGTGCCGTTTTACGGCTTCGGCGTCATGTGCACCGACCATCCGGAGGTGCAGGCGCTGGTCAGCCGCATCGAGGACCGGCGCGTCATCACCTATGGCGAGAATGCGCAGGCCGATGTGCGTTTCACCAATCACCGGATGGACGGCCCGACCTCGGAATTCGACGTGGTGATCCGCGACCGCAAGACCCGCGGCCAGTCGACGATATCGGGCCTGCGCCTGCCGATGCCCGGCCGTCACAATGTCTCTAATGCGACCGCGGCGATCGCCGTCGCGCATGAGCTCGGGCTTTCGGCCGAGGCAATCAGGAAGGGCCTGTCGTCCTTCGCCGGCGTCAAGCGGCGCTTCACCCGAACCGGTTCGTGGAACGGCGTCGAAATATTCGACGATTACGGCCACCATCCGGTCGAGATCACGGCGGTTC
The DNA here is from genome assembly GCF_004022765.1 of Mesorhizobium sp. M6A.T.Cr.TU.014.01.1.1. Lineage (NCBI taxonomy): Bacteria > Pseudomonadati > Pseudomonadota > Alphaproteobacteria > Hyphomicrobiales > Phyllobacteriaceae > Mesorhizobium > Mesorhizobium sp. M6A.T.Cr.TU.014.01.1.1. Next base: position 113,303 of record NZ_RZPG01000019.1, on the reverse strand, counting down.
TGAAGGCGGCGCGCGATGCTACTAAGGGCCGCGTCATCGCCATTGCGCAGCCGCACCGCTTTACCCGGCTGCATGATCTGTTCGACGAGTTTTCCGTCTGCTTCAACGATGCCGACACAGTGATGGTGGCGCCGGTCTACGCGGCAGGCGAAGAGCCGATCGACGGGGTGACGTCCGACGCATTGGTGTCGCGCATTCGCGCCGGCGGCCATCGCGACGCGCGCTACATCGAAGGGCCGGCGGCGATTGCACCTGTTGTCCGCGACCTGGCGAAACCGGGCGATTTCATCGTCTTCCTCGGCGCCGGCAACATCACGCAGTGGGCTTACGCGCTGCCCAAGGAACTCGGCGGGACGGCCTCATGATGCGCGGCCAGGCATTGATCGACAAGCTTGGCGGCCGGCTTGCCGGCCTGCGCGGCCGCATCACGCCCAATGCCGAGATGGACAAGATCACCTGGTTTCGCGCCGGCGGACTTGCCGACGCACTGTTCCAGCCGGCCGACGAGGACGATCTCGCCGCGTTCCTTAGAGCGGTGCCCGAAGAGATACCGCTGACCATCGTCGGCGTCGGCTCGAACCTGCTTGTCCGCGACGGCGGCATTGCGGGCTTCGTCATCCGGCTTTCGGCCAAGGGCTTTGGCGAAGCCGAAGTGATTGCGCCGACCACGATCAAGGCGGGGGCTGCCACGCCCGACAAGCGCGTTGCGGCCGTTGCCTACCAGGCCGGTATCGGCGGCTTTGATTTTTACCACGGCATTCCGGGCGCCATTGGCGGCGCGCTGAGGATGAACGCCGGCGCCAATGGCGCCGAGACGCGCGAGCGCGTCGTCGAGGTGCGGGCGCTCGACCGCAAGGGTAATGTGCATACGCTGAGCAACGCCGATATGGGCTACGCCTATCGCCATTCGGCAGCACCCGCCGGGCTGATCTTCATATCGGCCGTGCTCGAAGGCGTTTTGGAAGACAAGGCCGCGATCAAGGCGGCGATGGATGCTGTCCAGCACCATCGCGAGACCGTGCAGCCGATCCGCGAAAAGACCGGCGGCTCGACCTTCAAGAATCCGGAGGGCACCTCGGCTTGGAAGGAGATCGACAGGGCGGGGTGTCGGGGACTGATGATCGGCGGCGCGCAGATGTCGCCGATGCATTGCAACTTCATGATCAACACGGGAACCGCGACCGGCTACGACCTCGAATATCTTGGCGAGACGGTGCGCACGCGTGTGCTCGAAAACTCGGGCATCCGGCTGCATTGGGAAATCAAGCGCATCGGCAATTTCCGGTCGGGGCACGAGGTCCAGGAGTTCCTGGGACAGTTGCTGTAAAGACTCACAACACAGTTTTCGCTGCCGTTTTTGCGGAAAGTGAATCTCTCGGAATCGTAAGGACTTGCCAGCGAATCAACTCTCTGATTCTCTGCCCTGAAGCGTTTCCTGATTTGAGTCGTTTCGACGCGTTACCAGCGTTTTCCGTCCGGGGGCAACCTACGGGAGACTCTGGAAGCGATGTTGCGAAAATCATGGGAGCAGAGACTGCTCCGAGCGTTTGAGTGTGTGGCCCTTTCCGGGTCGTGTGAGATGCAGACCCGCCGTGAGAGGGCCCGCCGTGAGAGGGAATGACGGGAAATGAAAAGCAAGCACGTGGCCGTCCTCCTGGGTGGATTCTCGTCCGAGCGGCCCGTGTCTCTGTCTTCGGGGAATGCCTGTGCCGATGCGCTCGAGAAGGAAGGCTACCAGGTCACTCGCGTCGATGTCTCGCGCGATGTCGGATCGGTGCTTGCCGAGCTCAAGCCTGATGTTGCCTTCAATGCGCTGCACGGCCCTTTCGGCGAGGACGGCACCATCCAGGGCATCCTCGAATATCTTGCCATTCCCTACACCCATTCCGGCGTGCTCGCTTCGGCGCTGGCGATGAACAAGGAGCAGGCCAAGAAGATCGCCAAGTCTGTCGGCATCGCGGTCGCGGAATCGAAGGTGGTCAACCGCTTCGCCATCCAGAACAAGCATCCGATGAAGCCGCCCTATGTCGTCAAGCCGGTCAACGAAGGGTCGAGCTTCGGCGTCGTCATCGTGCATGAAGGGCAGTCGCATCCACCGCAGGTTATCGGTTCGTCCGACTGGAAGTATGGCGATACCGTCATGGTGGAGCGCTACGTGCATGGACGGGAATTGACCTGCGCGGTGATGGGCGACGTGGCGCTCGGCGTCTGTGAGATCATCCCGACCGGCCATTCCTTCTATGACTATGATTCAAAATATGTCGCGGGTGGATCAAAACACGAATGCCCTGCAAAAATTTCACCGAATATTTACCAAAAAATACAGACACTGACGCTCAAGGCTCACCAAGCTATCGGCTGCCGGGGCGTTTCCCGGTCGGACTTCCGTTATGATGATCGACACTCCGAGAACGGCGAAATTGTCTGGCTCGAAGTCAACACTCAGCCGGGCATGACGCCGACATCCTTGGTGCCTGAAATCGCTGCGCAGGCGGGACACTCGTTCGGCGATTTGTTGAGTTGGATGGTGGAGGACGCTTCGTGTCTGCGTTGAGGTGGGGACAGGGCAAGGGGAAGGGCGCGGCCGGGCCGACGCTGTTCGGCGTGTCGTTGTCGTTCGACCATTTCGTGCTGCCGCGTCTGCTTCGCCGGCCGGCGCGCGTGCTTGCGCGTCTGGGCGAGGACGACTTCGAGGTGCCGCCGTTTTCCGCAGCCATCCTGTCGGCGGCGCTGCTCGTATCGGGCAGTGCCTATGGCGCCTATCTCGGCGGACATGTCGACGGTATCGTCCAGGGCATTACAGCCCGCACCGGGTTTGCCGTCGACCAGATCAAGGTGGTTGGCAACCGCGCAACCTCAGAGATCGACATTCTCGACAGGATGCAGCTCGATGGCTGGACGTCGCTGATCGGCTTCGATGTCGAAGCCGCGCGGGAGCGCATAGCCACGCTACCCTGGGTCGAGGTTGCGGCGGTGCGCAAGGTCTATCCGCACACGCTGGAGGTGCGCATCGAGGAGCGAGAGCCTTTTGCGCTCTGGCAGCAGGGCAGCGAGCTTTCCGTCATCGAGCGGTCCGGCGCCGTGATCGCGCCATTCTCCGGCGGCAAGCAGGCGCTGCTGCCGCTGATCGTCGGCACTGGCGCGCCGGCCAAGGCGCCGGATTTCCTGGCCAGGGTCAAGAAATATCCAGAGCTTGCTGCGCGGGTCAAAGGCTATATTCGCATCGGCGAACGGCGTTGGGACCTGAAGCTGGAGAACGGCATCACGGTCAAGCTTCCTGAGGATGGCGAGGACCAGGCGATCGCCGATCTGGTCAGGATGGACCACGAGAACGGGCTGCTGACGCGCGACATCGCCGCCGTCGACATGCGCCTTTCCGATCGCCTCGTCGTCCAGTTGACGCCGGAGGCGGCGACGCAGCGCCAGGCCGCGCTCAACGAGAAGCCGAAAATGCCGAAGCGCAAGGCGGAGACGAAAATATGAGCTGGCTTGGCGGCAACAGCGATGCCTCGTCGCGCCGATCCGGCATCATGACGGTGCTGGATGTCGGCTCGAGCAAGGTCTGCTGCGTGGTGGCCAAGCTCAAGCCACGCGAGGACGGCAATCTGCTGCGCGGGCGCTCGCATCGCATCCAGGTGATCGGCATCGGCCACCAGAAATCGCAAGGCGTGAAATCGGGCGTCGTCATCGATCTCGACAGGGCCGAGCACGCCATCCGCCTTGCCGTCGATGCTGCCGAGCGCATGGCCGGCCTGACCGTCGATTCACTGATCGTCAACATGACGGCCGGTCGGCTGAAGAGCGAAAGCTTCTCGGCAACCATCAATCTCGGTGGCCATGAGGCCGACGAGGCCGACATCAAGCGCGTGCTTGCCGCCGGCGCCAAGCAGGCGCTGCGGGCCGAGCGCGAGGTGATCCATTCGCTTCCCGTCGGCTTTTCGCTGGACGCCGAGCGCGGCGTGCGTGATCCGCGCGGCATGGTTGGCGACCAGCTCGGCGTCGACATGCATGTGCTGACGGGTGACGCGGCGCCCTTGCGCAATCTGGAGCTTTGCATCAACCGTTCGCACCTGTCGGTCGAGCGCATGGTGGCGACGCCCTATGCCAGCGGGCTTGCCGCACTGGTCGACGACGAACTCGAAATGGGCGCAGCCTGCATTGACATGGGTGGCGGCACCACGACGATCTCGGTCTTTTCGGAAGGCAAGTTCGTCCATGGCGACGCCATCGCCATCGGCGGCAACCATGTGACGCTGGACATGGCCAAGGGCCTGTCGACCTCGCTCGACGCCGCCGAGAGGCTGAAAGTGATGCATGGCTCGGCGCTGCCAGGCAGTGCCGACGACCGCGATCTGGTCTCGATACAGCCGATCGGCGAGGATGGCGAGATGCCGCTGCAGATACCGCGTTCGGTGATGACACGCATCATCCGGGCGCGCATCGACGAGACGCTCGAATTGTTGCGCGACCGGCTGAACAGGTCCGGCTACGGCAACGCCGTCGGCAAGCGCGTCGTGCTGACCGGCGGCGCCAGCCAGCTTTCCGGCCTGCCCGAGGCGGCGCGCCGCATTCTCGGACGCAATGTGCGCATCGGCCGCCCGCTCGGCGTGGCGGGGCTGCCCGAAGCGGCCAAGGGGCCGGCTTTCTCGACGCCGGTCGGGCTTCTGATCTATCCGCAGATGGCGAATTTCGAGAGCCATCCGGCGAAAGGAATTTCTGGTCTCAGGATGACCGGAACGGGCGGAAAACTGCATCGAATGAGTCAGTGGTTGAGAGACAGTTTTTAAATTGACGGGGACAGCCCCATAGGCGGCCGCAGCGGCGAAGCGGCGGGAAAGGCAAAGGACGGAGACAATGACCATCAATCTGCAGAAGCCGGACATCACCGAGCTCAAGCCGCGTATCACCGTGTTCGGTGTCGGCGGCGGCGGCGGCAATGCCGTCAACAACATGATCACCGCCGGCTTGCGCGGCGTCGAGTTCGTGGTGGCCAATACCGACGCGCAGGCGCTGACCATGTCCAAGGCGGATCGCCTGATCCAGCTCGGCGCGCATGTCACCGAGGGCCTGGGTGCGGGGTCGCAACCGGAAGTCGGGCGCGCGGCGGCGGAGGAATGCATCGACGAGATCATCGATCATCTCTCCAACACCCATATGTGCTTCGTCACTGCCGGCATGGGCGGCGGCACCGGCACGGGGGCCGCGCCGGTCGTTGCACGTGCTGCCCGTGAGAAGGGGATTCTCACTGTCGGCGTCGTCACCAAGCCGTTCCATTTCGAAGGGCAGCGCCGCATGAAGACGGCGGATCTGGGCATCGAGGAATTGCAGAAATGCGTCGATACCCTCATCGTCATCCCCAACCAAAACCTGTTCCGGCTGGCCAATGACAAGACGACCTTCGCCGACGCTTTCGCCATGGCCGACCAGGTGCTCTATTCCGGCGTCGCCTGCATCACCGACCTGATGGTCAAGGAAGGGCTGATCAACCTCGACTTCGCCGACGTCCGCTCGGTCATGCGCGAGATGGGTAAGGCGATGATGGGGACGGGCGAAGCTTCCGGCGAGGGCCGCGCCATGGCCGCCGCCGAAGCTGCGATCGCCAACCCGCTGCTCGACGAGACCTCGATGAAGGGCGCCAAGGGCCTGTTGATCTCGATCACCGGCGGCCGCGACCTGACCCTGTTCGAAGTCGACGAGGCGGCGACCCGCATTCGCGAGGAGGTCGACCAGGAAGCCAACATCATTCTGGGAGCGACGTTCGACGAGGATCTCGAAGGCGTCATTCGCGTCTCGGTGGTTGCTACCGGCATCGACAAATCGGCGGCTGAAATCGCCGCCGCGCCGATCGCCATCCGCACGGCTCCGCCAAAGCCGGTCAGTCGCCCGGCCGTTCCGGTCACGGAAAGCCGTCCGGCGCCTGTCCAGCAGGGCGGGTACGAGCCACGCGCTGCCGATCCTGTAGCCGAGGCGATCCAGCTCGCCGAGGCGAATGCCGCGGCGATGGCGCGTCCCGCGCCGGCTGCCCAGACGGAAGACTTCCGCCCGCAGAGCAAGATCTTCCAGGCGCCGCCGGCCCAGCCGCAGCCGATGGTGCAGCCAGTGGTTCAGCAGGTGATGCAGCCTGCGCCACAGCGCGAAATGCTTCAGCCGGCAGCCGCAGCACCCCAGCGCATGCCGCGCGTCGAGGACTTCCCGCCGGTGGTGAAAGCCGAAGTGGAAGCCAAGGGCCGCCCGGCCGACCATGAGAACAGCGGACCGATGGGGCTGCTCAAGCGCCTGACGAACGGCCTTACCCGCCGAGAAGAGGAGCCTGCACGGCTGCAGCCGGCGCAGCCGCGCGAGCCGAAACTGCGCCAGGCGGCACCCGAAGTGCGCCGCCTTGCCAGCCAGGACCCGCAGCTTTACGCGCCGCGCCGCGGCCAGTTGGATGACCAGGGCCGACTGACGCCGCAGAGCAGGGCTGTCCAGGAAGACGATCAGCTGGAGATTCCGGCATTCCTGCGACGCCAGGCCAATTGACCTGTTAACGGTCGGTAACAGTTGTTAACAGGCAGACAAGAAATTGTTTGCCTGTTAATGTTAAAAGCAATGGGAAAACAGAGCTTTACGAGACCATGCCCGCTCCGGATTGCGGTTACAGATAGTAAGAAACCGTGATTTGGAGAGTTTCTGCCGGAACACTATCTTCGCCCCGAGCAATGTCGGTTTGCTGGGATTCGGGGGAAGTACCCTGCCTGCCGATCAAAGAGCCGCGCCCTCGGGCTCATGAAGCGGACTTAGGCAGTATGGGCTATGGGGTTTGTTTTGCACGACTATCAGACGACACTTAAATCGCGTGCGACGCTGACCGGTACCGGCGTTCACAGCGGCAATTCTGTTACCGTTCATTTCCTGCCGGCAGACGCTGATACGGGTGTCGTGTTCCAGCTTTCGAATGGAAGCGAGGGCCGTGAGTTCCGTGCGCTCGTCTCGGAAGTTGGTGCCACCGATCTCTGCACGATGCTCGGCGACCCGGCAGGTGAGCATATCGCCACCGTCGAACATCTGATGGCCACGCTTTTCGGGCTTGGCATCGATAATGTCGTCATCGAGATCGACGGCCATGAGGTTCCGATCCTTGACGGCAGCGCCATGGCATTCGTGGAGGCAATCGACCAGGCGGGCATCGACACGCTGCCGGTCAAGCGCCGCTATATCCGTGTCGTCAAGCCGGTTCGCATCGAGAACGGTGCCTCCTGGGCGGAGTTCAGGCCCTATGACGGCACGCGCTTCGAGATCGAGATCGATTTCGAAACCCCGGCGATCGGCCGTCAGCTCTTCGCATCCGACATGAACGCCGACATTTTCCGCCGCGATATCGCGCGGGCCCGTACCTTCGGTTTCATGAAAGATGTCGAGCGGCTGTGGGCAGCCGGCTATGCGCTTGGCTCCTCGCTGGAAAACTCACTGGTGATCGGTGACGACAACCGCGTGATCAATATGGGAGGCTTGCGCTATCCCAACGAGTTCGTGCGCCACAAGACGATGGACGCCATGGGCGATCTGGCGCTGGCCGGCGCCCGGTTCATCGGCTGCTTCCGTTCATATCGCGGCGGTCACAGGCTGAACGCGGCAGCGTTGCGCCGCCTTTTATCGGACCGTTCGGCGTTCGAGATCGTCGAGACGACACGCCGCGAGCGCGGTCGTACGGCCGATATGAGCGCCGTCTATGCGTCCGTTTACGCGCCCTGGATGATCTGATTCTTAACGTTTTTCGGGTTTTATAGCCGCCGGCCTGTGTTGCATGAATGCATCATTGGCCGGCGAAATCATGTAAGTGCGCGGGCCGCGCCAAGCCGCCACAAAAATGTGCGATTGGCCGGGGATAGCGTTGCCGGGCACGGCGGTTATGGTTTATGGCTGCTGCCCCAGAGCGAATGACGACTGAAATGACGCCGAAAGGGCGGAATCCAATCATGTTTTTCAAGCGAATTGGTCAATCGAAAGCGCCGCATCGGTCTGTTTTCCTGGCGCTTTCGGTGGTTGTTCCATCGCTGTTCCTGTCGGCCTGCATGTCGTCCGAGAAGGATGTCGACTTGTCGACCTATGTCGAGCAGACCGAGCCGGCCGACGTTCTCTACAATCAGGGCCTCGCCAACCTGAATGCCGGGCGCCTGCAGGAGGCGAGCCGCAAATTCAGTGCGGTCGACCGCCAGCATCCCTATTCGGAATATGCCCGCAAATCGATGGTGATGGGCGCCTTTGCCGACTATCGCCAAGGCAATTACAGCGAGGCGATCGGCTCGGCCAAGCGCTATCTCACGCTGTATCCTTCGACCGACGACGCCGCCTATGCCCAGTACATCATCGGGCTGAGCTACTACCGGCAAATCAAGGACGTCACTCAGGACCAGAAGGAAGCGCGTCAGACCGTGCAGACGATGCAGGATCTGGTGACGCGCTGGCCCGATTCCGAATATGTCGACGACGCCAAGGAAAAGATCCGCTTCGCCAACGACCAGCTCGCCGGCAAGGAGATGCAGATCGGCCGCTACTATCTCGAGCGCCGGGAATATATCGCCGCCGTCAAGCGGTTCCGCAACGTGGTGGAGACCTATTCCAACACGCGCCATGTCGAGGAGGCGCTCGCGCGCCTTACCGAAAGCTACTATGCGATGGGGCTGACATCGGAAGCGCAGACTGCCGCGGCGGTGCTCGGCACCAACTATCCCGACAGCGTGTGGTATAAGGATTCCTACAAGCTCCTGCAGACTGGTGGGCTCGAGCCGCGCGAGAATGCCGGGTCGTGGATCGCCAAGGCCGGGAAGCTGATCACCGGCGCCTGAGCGGCGCGTCACCATGCTTTCCAGACTGTCGATCCGCGATATCGTTCTGATCGAGAAGCTGGACATCGACTTCTCGTCCGGCCTTTCGGTGCTGACCGGCGAAACCGGCGCTGGAAAATCCATCCTGCTCGACGCGCTGTCGCTGGCGCTTGGCGCCCGCGGTGACGCTTCGCTGGTGCGGCATGGCGCGGCACAGGGCCAGGTCATCGCCGTGTTCGACGTGCCGCGCAACCATCCTGCCCGCATGCTGCTTGCCGACAACGCTATCGAGGACGATGGCGACATCATCCTGCGCCGCGTGCAGACGGCAGACGGCCGTACCCGCGTCTTCGTCAACGACCAGCCTTCGAGCGTGACGCTGATGCGCGACGTCGGTCACGCGCTGGTCGAGATCCACGGCCAGCATGACGAGCGTGCCCTAGTCGATCCCGGTGCCCATCGCGAATTGCTGGACAGTTTTGGCGGCCATCTCGGCGCGGCCCGGGCGACCGGCGAGGCATGGCGGCACTGGCGGGCCTGCGAGCAGGAATTTTCGCGACACCGCGCCAAGGTGGAAGCGGCGGCCCGCGAGGCCGACTATCTACGCGCCGCGGTCGCCGAATTGACGAAGCTCGATCCCCAGCCCGGCGAGGAAGCCGACCTAGCCGAATTGCGCGCCTCGATGATGCGGGCGGAAAAGATCGCATCGGAAATCCACGACGCACAGGATGTGCTCTCGGGCCCGTCCTCGCCCCTGCCGCAACTCGCCAGCCTGTTGCGGCGACTGCAGCGCAAGGTGACCGAGGCGCCCGGCTTGCTCGAAGACGTGGTCAAATCGCTCGATGAGGCGATGCTGTCGCTCGACGCGGCACAATCGGGGGTCGAAGCGGCACTTCGCGCCACCGAATACGATCCGCGGAGGCTGGAGCAGGCCGAAGAGCGGCTGTTTTCGCTGCGTGCCGCCTCACGCAAGCACAGTGTGGCGGTCGACGATCTGGCGCAACTGCGTGACACGATGGTGGCCGATCTCGCCGACCTCGACGCCGGCGAGGAGCGCCTGCATGGGCTGGAGAAGCAAGCCGCCGCCGCCCGCGAGACCTACGACATTTCCGCGGCACAGCTTTCGTCGCTTCGCCATGCGGCGGCGGTCGGATTGACCAAGGCGGTGATGGCCGAACTGCCGGCACTCAAGCTCGAACGGGCCGCCTTCATCGTCGAGATGGCAAGTGAGGCCGAGAGCCGCATGGAAGACGGCATCGATCAGGTCGAGTTCTGGGTGCGCACCAATCCCGGCACAAGGCCGGGGCCGATGATGAAGGTCGCTTCCGGTGGCGAACTTTCACGGTTCCTGTTGGCGCTGAAGGTGGCGCTGGCCGACCGTGGCTCGGCGCCGACCCTGGTCTTCGATGAAATCGACACTGGGGTTGGCGGCGCGGTTGCGGACGCTATAGGCCAAAGGCTGGCGCGATTGTCGAAGCGCGTGCAGGTGCTTTCGGTCACCCACGCGCCGCAAGTGGCGGCGCGTGCGGCGACGCATTTCCTGATCTCCAAATCCGGCAGCGCCGACCGGGTTGCGACCGGTATCGCCGAGATGGACCGGGCAGCGCGTCAGGAAGAGATCGCGCGGATGCTGGCTGGAGCGACGATCACCGACGAGGCACGCGCGGCGGCCGAGCGTCTGCTGCGGGAGAACACCGCAGCATAGCGGAACTCACGCTCGGCGTTATGGATCGAGTCAGGATGTGGCTCCATGCTGCTGTTCCGGAATGATTTTCTCACGATCTGGCTCCCTTGCGGGAAAATCCTGATCTATTGTGGCGCCGCCGCTACAGCGCCGCGCGTCCTTTCGGACGTGCAAAGGACGCTGTAGCAATTTGATTTTGCGCATAGTCATTTCCGAAGATCGTTCCGAGCTTCGGGATCATGCGTCGAGGAGCAGTGCATGTCCGAAAAACCTGTCGATTCGCTTGATGAAAGCGAGGCAGCAAGCGAGCTGAAGCGGTTGGCGCAGGAAATCGCCGGCCATGATTTGCGCTACCATGCCGAAGATGCGCCGACGATTTCGGACGCCGCCTACGATGCGCTGCGGCGGCGCAATCTCGCCATCGAGCAGTGTTTTCCTCATCTTGTGCGCGAGGATTCGCCGTCACGGAAAGTCGGCGCGGCGGTGTCGGAAAAATTCGGCAAGATCGTCCATGCCATTCCTATGCTGTCGCTCGACAACGCTTTTGCCGATGCGGACGTGATCGATTTCGTCGGCCGCATTCGCCGCTTCTTGCGGCTCGGCGCCGACGCGCCGTTGGCCATGACGGCCGAGCCGAAGATCGACGGCCTGTCGCTGTCGCTGCGCTACGAGGCGGGACGGCTGGTGACGGCAGCAACGCGTGGCAACGGCCAGGTCGGCGAGGATGTGACAGCCAACGCCCGCACCATCGCTGAGATTCCCAATGTGCTTTCGGGGGATTTTCCCGAAGTATTGGAAGTGCGCGGCGAGGTCTATATGCGCCTCACTGATTTCGCCGAGCTCAATCGCCGCAATGCCGAGGCCGGAAAGCAGGTTTTTGCCAATCCGCGCAACTCGGCGGCAGGCTCCTTGCGCCAGCTCGACACCTCGATCACCGCCAGCCGGCCGCTGCGGTTTTTCGCCTATGCCTGGGGCGCGGTGAACGCCATGCCCGCCGACACGCAGATGGGCATGGTGGCAGCGTTCGAGAGCTTTGGCTTCAGGGTCAACCCGCTGATGAAGCTGTTCGATAGTGTCGAAGGGCTGCTCGAACAATACCGGCTGATCGAATCCAACCGGGCGACGCTTGGCTACGACATCGACGGCGTCGTCTACAAGGTGAACAGCCTTGAGCTGCAGCAGCGGCTGGGCTTCGTGTCACGCTCGCCACGCTGGGCGATCGCGCACAAATTCCCCGCCGAGAAGGCGACGACGATCCTGACCGGCATAGACATCCAGGTCGGCCGCACCGGCGCGCTGACGCCGGTGGCGCGGCTTGTGCCGGTGACGGTCGGCGGCGTCGTGGTGACCAACGCGACGCTGCACAATGAGGACTACATCAAGGGCATCGGCAATAGCGGCCAGCCGATCCGCGAAGGCCGTGACATTCGCATCGGCGACACGGTGAGCATCCAGCGTGCTGGCGATGTCATTCCGCAGGTCATCGACGTGGTCATGGAAAAGCGGCCGCCCGACAGCATGCCATATGCATTCCCAGTGCTTTGCCCGGCCTGCGGCAGCCACGCCGTGCGCGAGGAGGGTGAAGCGGTCAGGCGCTGCACAGGCGGTTTGATCTGCCCCGCGCAAGCGGTGGAGCGTCTGCGCCATTTCGTGTCCCGAGGCGCTTTTGATATCGAGGGGCTGGGCGAGAAGCAGATTGAGTTCTTCTTCCATGCCGAGGATCCGTCGCTGCGCATCTATTCGCCGGCCGACATCTTCACGCTGAAGGCACGGCAGGCAGCATCGCTGACCAAGCTCGAGAATGTCGACGGTTTCGGCGCGACCTCGGTGCGCAAGCTGTTCGCGGCAATCGACGACCGGCGGCAGGTCGAGTTCTCGCGCTTCCTCTATGCGCTCGGCATCCGCCACATCGGCGAGACCAACGCCAAGCGGCTGGCCCGCCATTTCCTTTCCTTTGCGGCTTTCCGCGAAACCGGGCAAAGCGCCGTCATGCCGGCCGGCAAGGGCGACCCGGGCAACGCCGCCTGGCAGGAGTTGAACGGCATCAACGGCATCGGCTCGATCGTGGCCGAAGCGGTGGTCGACTTCTTCGCTGAAGACCATAACCGGCAGGCGCTCGACGCATTGCTGGCGGAAGTAACAGTGCTCGACGAGGAGCCGGTCGGTGGCGTGTCGTCGCCGGTCTCCGGCAAGACGGTGGTCTTCACCGGCGCATTGGAGAAAATGTCGCGCGACGAGGCCAAGGCAATGGCCGAAAAGCTCGGCGCCAAGGTCGCCGGCTCGGTGTCGAAGAAGACCGATCTCGTCGTTGCCGGACCAGGTGCCGGCTCCAAGCTCAAGCTCGCCACCGAGCTCGGCATCGAAGTGATCGACGAGGATGCGTGGTTCGTGCGGATCGGCAAGGCGTGACGGTGGCATTTACCGGTTTCGGCCAAAAGGCCCTTCCTTTCCTCAAGGCGCTCAATTTTCATCAGCGCCGGGAGTGGTTTGTCGAAAACCGCGACCTTTTCGAAAGCGAGTTGCGCGATCCTTTCGGCGATCTGGTCGAAACGCTCTCCGAGCGCTTCGCTGTAGTGGGGCTGGGGTTGCGCGGCGATCGCAAGAAGTCGCTGTTCCGGATCAATCGCGACGTGCGTTTCGCTAAGGATAAACGACCCTATAACCGGCATCTGTCGGCAATTCTTTCGCCTGACGGCACCAAGATGGAACAGGGCGTGTTGTTCGTCTATATCGGGCTTGAGCGCTGCTTTGCCGCCGTTGCCTGGTGGCAACCCGGGCCGGCGCTTTTGCTGGCGATGCGCCAAGCCATCGGGACACGGCCGGGTGAATTCCGAGCGCTGATCAAGGCGTTGAAGCAAAACCGTCTCGAACTTGATCCGGAAGGCTGCATGAAGCGCACACCGCGTGGCTTCGAGCATGTCACCGACATCGACCTCGTGGCCGCCATCCGCAATCGGCATTTCGTAGTCTGGCACGAGATCGACCCTGCGGGAATCCACAGTGCGGCATTGGCCGACGAGCTCGTCGATTTCACCATGCGCGCCAAGCCGCTGCTCGACTGGGGCAGGGCGATCGAAGGCAAGGTCCCGGTGAACCAAGCTCCGGACCGATGATGCAGGCCTGAACGTGCAAAATGGCTGCGCGATCATTTCCGCTGATCGTTTGGCTCAAGCGAATTGGTGTGACAAGGCAAGTGGCGCTCCCTACATACGACCTTTCTCCAAAAGAATGGTCCCAAGGAGTGGCTGATGTCGGCGGAAGCAATCTCCGAAAACCGCGCGAAGAGCGATTTCTGGCAAGGCGTGCGGCTCTCGATGCCCGTCGTGGTGGCGGCGGCGCCGTTTGGACTGCTGTTCGGTGCGCTTGCCGTCGACAATGGTTTTTCGGTGCTCGAAGCCGTCCTGATGAGCGCCATGGTTTACGGCGGCGCGAGCCAGATGGTGGGTATCGAATTGTTCGGGCAGCATGTCGCGCCATGGCTGATCGTGCTGTCGATCTTCGCCGTGAATTTCCGCCATGTGCTTTATTCCGCCGGTATCGGCCGGCGCATCGCGCACTGGCCGCTGATCCAGCAAGCGGTAGGCTATTTCCTGCTCACCGATCCGCAGTTCGCGGTGGCTGAGCGTAAGGCGGAAGCCGGCGAGACGGTCGGCTTCGCCTGGTACATGGGGCTTGGCCTGCCGGTCTATGTGTTCTGGGTAACCGAAAGCGCGCTCGGCGCGATGTTCGGCAAGCTCATTCCCGATACGCATGCGCTGGGCATCGATTTCCTGCTGCCGATCTATTTTCTCGGACTGGTCATGAGCTTTCGCAAACGGCCATTGTGGCTACCGGTGGTCGTCGCCAGTGCTGCTGCCTCCATCATAGCCTACAAGACGGTGGGCTCGCCCTGGCACGTCTCCATTGGCGCCGTGGCCGGCGTGCTGCTCGCCGTCATCCTGCCGCCGCACCACAGTGGTGTGGAGGCGCGGCCATGAGCACAACCCTGTGGATCATCATCGCCGGTGCGATCGCCACCTATCTGACCCGCATCGGCGGGCATCTGGTGATCTCGCGCTTCGAAAACGTCCATCCGCGCGTCGAGGCAGGGCTGAACGCCGTGCCGGCGGCGGTGCTGACGACGCTGGTGGCGCCCGCGGCCCTTGGCGCCGGGCCGGCGGAATGGGCGGCATTGATCGTCGCCGGGCTGGTCTCGCTGCGCGGCGGGCTTATGGCGATGTTTTTGGCCGGCGCCGCCGTGCTCGTCCTCGCCCGGCAGTTCGCCGGATAGACGAAACCTGCTACACGCCTTTGTGAAAATCAGATCTTCTGGTCGTGCGGCAGCGGTGCGGTTGCCTGTTCCAGCCAGGCCAGCGTCTCGCCATCGAGCATCGGTCCGATCTCGGCCAGCACGCGTGCGTGGTATTGGTCGAGCCAGTGCAGCTCGTCACGCGTCAACAGGTCGGTGCGCACCAGCCTGGTGTCGATCGGAGCCAGCGTCAGCGTTTCGAAGCCGTGCATGGTGATGTCGCCGCCCTCTATCGGTTCGGCCGGCGTCACCAGGATGAGATTCTCGATGCGGATGCCGTAAGAGCCTTCCTTGTAGTAGCCCGGCTCGTTGGAGAGGATCATGCCCGCCAGCAGCTTCTCAGTGCCGGTCTTGGCGATGCGTTGCGGGCCTTCGTGAACGGCCAGATAGGAGCCGACGCCGTGGCCGGTGCCGTGGGCGAAATCGCAGCCATGTCTCCACAGGGCAAGACGCGCCACGGCATCGATTTCGGAGCCGCGCGTGCCCGGGGGAAAGCGCAGCATGGAAATGCCGATCATGCCCTTCAGCACCAGCGTGAAGCGTTCGCGCATTTCCTCGGTCGGATTGCCGATCGGCACAGTGCGGGTGATGTCGGTGGTGCCGTCCTGATACTGCCCGCCGGAATCGAGCAGGAACAGCTCGCCAGACTGAAGCTTTCGGCTGGTGGCGCGGGAAACGCGGTAGTGCATGATGGCGCCGTTCGGACCGGCGCCCGAGATCGTGTCGAAAGACACGTCGCGCAACGGCATCTGCGTTTCCTCGCCGGTGCTGCGGCGGCACTCCTCGAGCTTGGTGACGACGGCGATTTCGTCGAGCTTGCCGGGTTTCTGGCGGTCGAGCCAGCAGAGCAGCTTGGCCACGGCGGCGCCATCGCGGCGATGCGCGGCGCGGGCGCCGTTGATCTCGGCCTGGTTTTTCGTGGCGCGTGGAATGCGGGCTGGATCGGGCGCCGATATGACGGTGCCGCCATTGTCCTCGACCAGCATGCTGAGCTTCTTCGCCGCCAGCACCGGGTCCAGCGCGATTTTTGCACCGCCCTTGGCCAGAGCCGCGATCGCCGCTTCGAAGTCACGGGGTTCGTGCAGTTCAGCAAGCTGCGTCAGATAAGCTGCGACGGTGCGCGAAAACTTGCGCTGGTCCATGAAAAGCTGGTGCGACCCGTCGGCGGCGAGCACAGCGAAGCCGAGCGCCAGCGGCGTATGCGGCACGTCGCCGCCGCGGATGTCGAAGGCCCAGGCGATGGAGGACGGGTCGGTCAGCACGGCATGGGTGGCGCCATCCTTGCCGATGGCCGACGCCAGCCGCGCCAGCTTGTCCTTGGCCAGTTCGCCGGCAAAGGCGATCGGATGGAGCTCGACCGGCGCCCGCGGCGGGTCGGGCTGGTCCTTCCAGATGGCGTCGATTGGATTCTTCTCGAGCGGCACCAAAACCGCCCCCGATTTTTCGGCCGAAGCTTTCAGCGCTTTCACGTCGCCGATCGTCTGCAGCCACGGATCGAAGCCAAGCCGCACGCCCTTGCCGAGATTGTCCTTGATCCAAGTGGGAGGCGGATTGTCGACCAGGCTTTCGATCGAGAAGATGTCGAGATCGACTTCCTGGCGCACCTGCAGCGTATAGCGTCCGTCGACGAACATGACGGCGCGGCCGCCGAGCACGATGGCGATGCCGGCCGAGCCACTGAAGCCGGTCAGCCATTTCAGCCGCGCCGAGCGGTCGGCGACATATTCGCCCTGATGCTCATCGGCACGCGGCACGATGAAGCCATCCAGGTCGTTGGCCGCCAGCCATTGACGCAGCAGCGCCACCCGCGGCTTGCCGACGGCTGGGTCGCCGGCGGAATCAAAAGTCTGGAACATGACGGGGCTCTCCTCGGATGCTGGCGCGACCGTAGCGCATGACCCCGAAAATCGGAATCGACTTTTGCTGGGCTGATCTTCGGTTCGGAGAAAACCAGCGCAAGATCAAAGTGCTACAGCATCAGCCGCCTGACAACCGACGGGATTTGGTCCAGCAGCATCGCTTTTGCGCATAGACGCCATGCAGAATCAGCGATTTTCAAATAGGTCAGCAGACCTTACCTTTTTGGAGTGGAGGAACGACTCTTATTGCACTGCAAAGGAGACCATCATGTCCACGATTTCAGCCAGACGCGGATTTTTCCGAAGCGCCATGAACGCTCTCATCGAAGCGCGCCAGCGAGAAGCGAGCCGCTATGTGAGCGGCGTTCTGCTTGGCTTTGACGACGAAACGCTGAAAGCGCACGGCTACGATCGCGAAGAGCTGAGGAAGGCGGCAAGGTCGCCCTACGTCTGAGCGACTTGCTGCTTGCGTTTGAAGGCGCTGCGCGTCACCGCTTGAGGTGGATCGTCACCCAGCCCTCGCGGTGCAACGTCCTGACATGGCGGAACTGCTGGCCGACATAGGCCGAGATCACCGCGTCACGCTGCCGGTCGAGGATGCCTGATAGCACGATCGAGCCGCCCAAGGTGACATGCCCGGCCATTTCGGGCGCCAGCCGCATCAGCGGCCGCGCCAGTATGTTGGCGACGATGAGGTCGAAGGGCCCGCGCGCGGCAAAGATCGGGTGGTGGAAGCCCGGAGCCGTCGCCGTTTCGACGAGCGCCTTGACATGGTTGAGCCGCGCATTGGCGGCGGCGACCTTTATGGCGACCGGATCGATATCGGTCGCCAGCACCGGGATATGGGCGAGCTTGGCCACCGCGATGGCCAGCACGGCACTGCCGGTGCCGAGGTCGAGTGCGTTGCGCGGGCGCTCGCGCCGCACGACCTGTTCGAGCATTTCAAGGCAGCCGGCGGTGGTGCCGTGATGGCCGGTGCCGAAGGCGAGGCCCGCTTCGATCTCGATGGCGAGCTCGCCGCTGTGGCGCTTTCTGCGGTCATGCGCGCCGTGGACGAAGAAACGGCCAGCGCGCACCGGCTTCAGTCCCTCCAGCGAACGCGTCACCCAGTCGATATCGGGCACGGGCTCGCGCGCAATCGGCCTCGACAGGGCAAGCCCGGCAAGAATCTCTTCCACGCGCGCCTCGACGGCATCGACATCGCCGTCGGCATAGAGCGACACTTCGTGGATGTCGCGATCCTCATCGACTTCGAGGATGGCAATCGGCAGACCTTCGTCCTCGAAGGCCGTCTCGAACGCCGCGAAGATACGGTCGGCCTCGATCTTTCCAGTGGTGAAATAAAGCCGCGTTTGGGTCATCAAACGATGTTTTTGTTTGAGCATGATCTTTTCCGAAAACCGGTCTCACTTTTCGGGATCATGCTCTAACCTTCCGCCGCCAGCCGCTTGAGCTTGGCGATGGCGGTGTCCGGGCTTTCGCCATAGGCGATGGTGCCGGCGAAGTCGCCCCTGGCGTTGAGCAGCAGCACCGACGCGGTGTGGTCCATCGTGTAGTCGCCGTTGCCGGTATCGACCTTTTTCGAATAGATGCCGAAGGATTTGGCCATGGCGTGGACCTTGTCAGGATCGCCGGTGATGCCGAGGATGCGGTCGGAGAAATTGCTGATATAGGCGTTCATGATTTCGGGTGTGTCGCGTTCCGGGTCCACCGAGACGAAATAGGCGCGCAGGTTCTTGCCGTCGTCACCCATCGTCTTCAGCCAGCCGGCCAGTTCGAACAGCGTGGTCGGGCAGACCTCCGGGCAATGGGTGAAACCGAAGAAGACGACGCTGGGGTGGCCGCGAAAGGCAGCCTCGGTGACCGGAGCGCCCTTCTGGTCGACCAGCGTGAACGGCGCGCCGAACGGCTCGCCGCCATAGTGCCCGCGGTACCAGTCGAAGGTGAGCCAGCCGATGCCTGCTGCCATCAGGACAAGAATGCCGACCAGTATCGAACGCATCATCAATTGGGTGTCCGTCGTGATTTTCATTGGCGCCGTATCGGCGCAAGCTTGTTCGGCGAACACTCTTAACGGTTTGATCTCGCGCGCGCAAAGATGTCGCGTTGCCGCAACCGGCATGCCTGTCAAAAAATGATCCGCTTGCAAAGCGCTGCCGCCGGTCCCACCTGAGGTCGGCAAAACTCGAACCGCAGGAGGCTTCCTTGCAAGGACTGATTGGGCGAAAACTGATCGGCGGCGCTTTGGCCGCATGCCTTGTCATCGGTGCTGGTGCGGCTTTCGCCCAGGAGGTCGGCAAGGTCGGCGTCGACTGGCTAGGCAACGACATCATCGTCGAGGCAATCAAGGATCCCAAGGTCGAAGGCGTGACCTGCCACGTCTCCTATTTCGACCGCGGCGTGATCGATCGTTTGCAAAAGGGCAACTGGTTCGAGGATCCGTCCGATTCTTCGATCTCCTGCCGCCAGACCGGGCCGATCACCATCAGCGAGATCGACATGAGCGAGGCCGGCGAGGAGGTTTTCAAGCAAGGCATCAGCCTGATCTGGAAGAAGCAGGTGGTGAACCGCATCTACGACAAAGCCAATGAGACCTTGATCTATCTGTCGCACTCGCGCCAGGTGCAGGACGGTTCGGCGAAAATGTCGGTCACCACCGTGCCGCTCTACGGCCAGAACGTGGTGTGGACCAACGGCAAGCCAAAATAGCAATTTGAAGTGCTACAGCGTCCCTTTGCGCGCCCAAACGGACGCGGGGCGCTGTGGTCGGCTTGCGAGAGCGTTCGCGGCGGCGTAAAGCGCCGGCATGGACCGTCCCGAAAACCTCGTCCTGAAAGACCCCGAGCCGCGTATCCATCCGACCGCGGAGTTGAAGGCGTGCAGGCTTGGACGCTACGCGTCGATCGGCGAGCGGGTCATCCTGCGTGAAGTCATGGTCGGTGATTTTTCCTATTTCGAGCGCCACGCCGAGGCGATCTACGCGACCATCGGCAAGTTCTGTTCGATCGCCGCCAACAGCCGCATCAACGCGCTGGAGCATCCGATTGAGCGGCTGACCCAGCACAAGGTCAGCTACCGCCCGAACGAGTATTTTCGCTGGCTGGGCGTCGACGCGGCTTTCCGGGAACGGCGCCGGGCGCAATCCGTCAGCATCGGCCACGATGTCTGGATCGGCCATGGCGCGGTGATCATGCCTGATGTGACCATCGGCAATGGCGCGATCATCGGCGCCAATGCGGTGGTGACGCGCGACGTTCCTGCCTATGCGATTGTCGCCGGCGTTCCGGCCAGGCAATTGCGCCAACGCTTCGCGGCGGACATCGCCGCGCGGATCGAACGTCTTGCCTGGTGGGACTGGCCGGTCGAGAAACTGGCCAAGGCGGTCCCCGACATGCAGGCGCTGTCCATCGAGGTTTTCCTCGACCGCTGGGAAAACGAAATACCCTGATCTTGCGGGTGCGTGCACGGCTATGTCCGTGAAATTCCGTGAAATCCCTCCTTTCAGGGAACCCGGAGCGGTTGCCGGTTGTTTCTCCCTGCCATGATAGAGAAGCGTTTCACGAAGATCGCCAACTACGTCGCCCATCTCGCCGGTCTGCCGTCGACATTCGCCATCTGCTGCCTGATCATCATGGCCTGGGCGATAAGCGGGCCGATTTTCGGCTTTTCCGATACGTGGCAACTCGTCATCAATACCGGCACGACGATCGTCACCTTCCTGATGGTGTTCCTCATCCAGAACACCCAGAACCGCGATGGCACGGCGATTCAGACGAAACTCGACGAGTTGATCCGGGCCGGCAAAGCTCACAATACTTTTATCGGCATCGAGCACCTGACCGAATCCGAGGTCGAGGAGATTCGCAAAAAATGTGAACAGGCGGCGAAACGGCATGACCAGAAGATCGCCGATGCTGCGGTCAAGAAAGCCGCTGCGCAAAAGCGCGGCTCGAAGACACGTGCGGCGTAAGCGTCAGCTTTCCATGAACGCCGCGAAAGCGTCCTTGTGGGCCGGGTGCCAGCGCGACAGAGCAGGGCGGTTCTCGACGATGTCGCCGATCGCCCAGGCCATGCGCTTTTCGTCCATGGGCCGTGTCGCCTCGTTATCGGGGCACAGGATGTAGAAATCGCCGCGCACCAGCGAGGTCAGCATGAAGTCGATCACCTGCTCGCCTGTCCAGGCACCGGCGGGTTTTTCGGTCGCGCCCTCGGTCAGGCCGGTAAAAGTGAATCCCGGAATGAGCAGATGCGCCGCAACCTTTGCGCCAGGCTCGTTGCGCAGCGCGTGTGCCAGGCCTTCGGTGAAGGTCTTCACGCCTGATTTGGAGACGTTGTAGGCAAGGTTGCCAGGCGGCGTGGTGATGCCTTGCTTGGAGCCGGTGTTGACGATCAGGCCTGGCCTGCCGGCCGCCAGCATGCCCGGCGCAAAGGCCTCGACGCCATGGACGACGCCCCAGAAATTGATGTCCAGCAGACGCTTCCAGGCGTCGCGGTTCTCCCAGGGTTTGCCAGGATTGTTGCCGACGCCGGCATTGTTCATCAACAAAGACACCTCGCCGAAGGCACCGAATGCCTTTTCGGCCAGCAGGTCTAGTTCGTCGGCCTTCGAGACATCGGTGGCGACAGCAAGCACCGCGTTATCGCCGGCAATCGTGGCAACGGCGCGGGCAGCCTCGTCGAGCCGCGCGCCACCGATATCGGCCAGCACGATTTTCAAGCCCATCGCCGCCAGCCGCTTGGCCGCGGCAAGGCCGATGCCGCTGGCGCTGCCGGTGATGACGGCAACGTTGCCGGAGGCTAGCGCAGGCAAAGCGGTCTGGATTTCGGCGTCGGTGGTCATGGCGATTATCCTCGTTCAAGTTGCGCCGAACTTAACGCGGCAAGGGGCTCGCGCAAGCCCGCTTTGGCGTCCTTGGGTTGACCACATCGGCAGGCGCTGCGCATGCTGTCCTGACAAAAAGGAGATTTACCGATTGACCGACTGGATCGAGATCCTGAAAGAACAGACCGCCACCGGCGACCAGATGAGCCGCGAAGTGCCGCAAATGCTTGCCAATCCCGACATCAGCGAAGCGCAAGTGAAGACGCTGTTTTCGGCGCTCGAAAAACAGGCGGAGTTCGTCGAGAAGCTGCGCATGGCGCTGGAAAAATTCGGCCATGATTTTTCGGTGATCAAGGCGGCCGAGCGGCTGGAGGAGCGCTACGCCGACCTTGCTGCCTCGGTGGCGGAAAAGCTGAAAGCGATGCGAGGCTAGGCGGACCTATTTTTCGATCTGCTTTTCGAACCGCTTGTCCGGCACGAACCAGATCATGGCAACCAGCACATAGAGCGCGACGCTGATCCATTGATTGACGAAGGTCAGCGGAATGGCGGCGATGTAGAGGACCACCGAGATCTTTTCCTTGCGGTCGGTGCCTACCGCTCTGGCGAAGGCAGTGTCGTTGCCATGCAGCCGATGCAGTATGACGACCAGAATGAAGTAGGCGGCCGCGCAAAGCGCCAGGACAACACCGTAAACGGCGACAGGCACCGGCGCGAAATGGTTTTCACCCATGAAGGCGGTGGTCACGGGCATCAACGACAGCCAGAACAGCAGATGCAGATTGGCCCACAGCACGCGGCCATCGACGCGCTGCACGGTGTGGAACATGTTGTGCAGATTGTTCCAGTAGATGCCGACATAGATGAAGGACAGCACATAGCTGAGAAAAGTGGGCCATAGAGGTGCCAGCGCGGAAAATTCCGCGCTATGCGGCACCTTCAATTCCAGCACCATGATGGTGATGATGATGGCCATGACGCCATCGGTAAATGCCTCGACCCGTCCCTTGCCCATGGATTCTCCTTACCAATGCGCTGAAGTTAAAAGATGATTTCGCGCAGCGCCACCGGCAATACCGCCAAACCTGTCAGGAGCACGTCCGAGGAGGGGAACACCTGACCCGAAACAGGCGTTAGCGTCACGATTCCCTGACAACTGGAGGTCGAAATGATCGCCATGACGTGCGATAACGAGCTCGGCGGCAGGGCGGCAATGGCCGCCGTTGCTGCCATGATCGCAGTTCTTTTCGCCGGCAGCACGGTGCTGACGCCGCTTTACGTCATCTACAAACAGGCGTTCGGCTTCTCGCAGATCACCCTTACCCTGGTCTATGCCGTCTATGTCATCGGTAACCTGGCGGCGCTTTTGATGTTCGGGCGCGTGTCGGATGTCATCGGCCGCCGGCCGGTCGCCTTGGCGGCGATGACGGTGGCGGTCGTCAGCGCGCTGTTTTTCCTGTTCGCCGAAAATGTCGCGTGGCTCGACATCGCCCGGATTCTGAGCGGCTTGGGTATAGGCGTCGGTGCGGGAACCGGCACCGCCTGGCTCGCCGAGCTGGTCGCTACCGACGACAAATCACGTGCCGCCATCATTGCCACCAGCACCAATTTCTT
Source organism: Mesorhizobium sp. M6A.T.Cr.TU.014.01.1.1 (assembly GCF_004022765.1). Classification (NCBI taxonomy): domain Bacteria; kingdom Pseudomonadati; phylum Pseudomonadota; class Alphaproteobacteria; order Hyphomicrobiales; family Phyllobacteriaceae; genus Mesorhizobium; species Mesorhizobium sp. M6A.T.Cr.TU.014.01.1.1. Next base: position 90,232 of record NZ_RZPG01000019.1, on the reverse strand, counting down.
TGGTCTCGGTCTTGGCGCGCTGGCGGCGGGACTGCTTGCCGAATATGCGCCGTGGCCACTAAGGCTGACATTCGTCGTTTATCTGGCGGTGCTTGCCCTTGTCGCGGCGCTGGTCTGGCGCACGCGAGAAACCATTTCACAACCGGGAAAACTGGCCGATATCTCCATGCAGCCACGGTTCTCGGTGCCTGGTGAAATCCGCGCCGGTTTCGTGGCGCCAGCGGTAACCGGCTTCGGCGCCATGGCGCTGGTCGGTTTCTACGCGGCGCTCGCGCCGAGCATACTGGCGCAGCAGCTCCATGTGACCAACCATGCCCTGGCCGGCGCCTTGTTCTTCGAACTGGCGATCGTGGCCGCCGTCACCATATTGGTGACGACACGCCTTTCGAGCCGCAGCACCATGCTCGCGGCTTTGGCCCTGATGATCCCGACCGTCGTCCTGGTCGTGGCGGCGCAGGTCTTCGCTTCGATGGCCATCATGATCGCCGCGACTGCGTTCTGCGGCGTCGCGGCAGCGCTCGGCTATCGTGGCGGCCTGCAAGTGGTCAACCAGATCGCGCCGGCCAGCCGCCGCGCCGAAGTGGTCTCAGCCTTCTTTATCTGCTGCTTTTGCGGCAATGCGCTGCCGGTCATCGGTATTGGCATCCTGTCGACGGTGATAAGCGCGACAATGGCAAGCCTGGCCTTTGCCGGCATGATCACGATCTTTTCCCTGGTGGCGCTCGCGTTTGGCGCCAGATATGCGCTGTGAGCGCTTCGTTCAGCCGTTCGGCGTTTCGGGCGAAAGATGCGCGCGCTGGCGCGGCACGCCGAGGCCGGTGTCCGGCGGCTCGCCGGCAGCCGGCCTGCCCTCGATCATGTGCATAGTGCGCCAGCGACCGAAGCGGTAATAGGCCGCTGCCAGCGCGAGCGAGGTGATCGAGCCGACCGGAAAGCTCCACCACAGCGCTTCCTCGCCGATCACGCTTCGGAAGAAATAGGCGAAGCTGGTGCGCACCAGAAGCACCGAGATCACCAGGATGATCAGCGGCGGCATCACCGCGCCGGTGGCGCGCACCGTGGCGAAGAGCACGATGGTGACGCCGAACAGGATGAAGGACCAGGACGCGACCTTGTTGATGTAGGTGGCGATGTCGATTGCGGCGAGGGTCGGCGTGCGTCTGATCCAGCTCTTTTTATTGATTTTGCTGTCTCTCACACCCCGGTGACAAACCCGTCTAGAACCCGTTTCTGGCCGGCCTTGTCGAAGTCGATGGTCAGCTTGTTGCCGTCGATGGCCGAAATGTTGCCGTTGCCGAATTTCTGGTGGAAGACGCGGTCGCCGACATTGAAGGCCGACGGCGTGTCGGCGACGGATTTGGCGACCAGCTCGCCGTCGATGGTGCGGCCTTTGATCGAGGTGCGGCCGGCACCATAGCCCGAGTCGGTCTCGCCATAGCCGATGCGCTCGACCTGATGGCCGGAGCGCGAGCCCCAGTTGCGGTCGGTTGCCTCGGTGCGGTTCTGTTGCGCGCGCTGCCAGCCCGGCGTCGCATAGGTGTTGGAGAAGGCGCCAGATTTCTCGGCTCCGACATTGTCGAAACGCGAGGCGCCATAGGGGTTCTGCCTTCCTGCTCCTTGGCCGCCACGGCCCGATGCGAACGAGCCGCCGCCATAGGAATTGCCGTAACCGCCGTAGCTGTTGCCGCTTTCGGCGACCTCGACATGGGCTTCCGGCAATTCGTCGAGGAAACGCGACGGGATCGTCGATTGCCACAGACCATGGATGCGGCGGTTGGAGACGAACCACAAATGCAGGTTCTTCTTGGCACGGGTCAGGCCGACATAGGCCAGCCGCCGTTCTTCCTCCAGCCCGGAGCGGCCGCCCTCGTCGAGTGCGCGCTGGTGCGGGAACAGGCCTTCCTCCCAGCCGGGCAGAAAAACGGTCTCGAATTCGAGGCCCTTGGCCGAATGCAGCGTCATGATGTTGACGGCGTCGAGCTCGGCGTTCTGCTCGGCGTCCATCACGAGTGCGACATGTTCGAGGAAGGAGCGCAGCGACTCATACTCCTCCATGGAGCGGATCAGTTCTTTCAGGTTTTCCAGCCGGCCGGGAGCTTCCACCGAGCGGTCGTTCTTCCACATATCGGTATAGCCGCTCTCCTCCAGTATGGTCTCGGCCAGTTCGGTGTGCGGCGTGGTTTCCAGCGCCTTCTGCCAGCGCTCGAAATTGGCTGATACCTCGCGCAGCGCGGCGCGCGGCTTTGGCTTCAACTCGTCGCTTTCGGCGAGCTTGGCGGCGGCCTCCAGCATCGGGATGCGCAGCGCCCTGGCGGTATCGTGGATCTGGCGGATGGTGGCTTCGCCCAACCCACGCTTCGGCACGTTGACGATGCGCTCGAAGGCGAGGTCGTCGGCGCCTTGCGCGACGACGCGGAAGAAGGCCAGCGCATCGCGGATTTCGAGGCGCTCGTAGAAGCGCGGGCCGCCGATGACGCGGTAGTTGAGGCCGAGCGTGACGAAACGGTCCTCGAATTCGCGCATTTGGAAGGACGCGCGCACCAGGATCGCCATGTCGTTGAGATTGTGCTTCTGCCGCTGATAGGCTTCGATGGTTTCGCCGACGGCGCGGGCTTCCTCCTCGGAATCCCAGGCGGCATGGACATGCACCTTCTCATCGTCTTCCGCGATTTTTTCGGTGAACAGCGTCTTGCCGAAGCGGCCTTCATTGTGGGCGATGAGGTGGGAGGCGGTGCCGAGGATGTGCGCGGTGGAGCGATAGTTGCGCTCCAGCCGGATGATCGTGGCGCCGGGGAAGTCCTTGTCGAAGCGCAGGATGTTGTCGACCTCGGCCCCGCGCCAGCCGTAGATGGATTGGTCGTCGTCGCCGACGCAGCAGATATTAACCGTGGCCGGGCGCGGGTTTCCCTCCCCCTTGAGGGGAGGGTGGCCGGGCAAAGCCCGGCCGGGTGGGGTCCGTGCGGCAATGCTCGACGCTCTGGCGGTGCCTTCTGCGGCAACCCCCTCCGCCCGCTTCGCGGGCACCTCCCCCTCAAGGGGGGAGGATTGTGGCCGCTGCGCCAAAAGGCGCAGCCACATGTACTGCGCGGTGTTGGTGTCCTGATATTCGTCGACGAGGATGTAGCGAAAACGCTTATGATATTCCTTCAGCACGTCCGGATTGGCGCGGAAGATGCGGATCGGATGGCACAGGAGGTCGCCGAAGTCGCAGGCGTTCAGCGTCTTCAGCCGCTCCTGGTAGGCCTTGTAGAGCTCTCGGCCCTTGCCGTTGGCGAAGGCGCGGGCGTCGCCCTCGGGAATGTCGGCGGGGCCAAGCCCCTTGTTCTTCCAGCCGTCGATCATCTGGGCGAACTGCTTGGCCGGCCAGCGCTTGTCGTCCAGCCCTTCGGCCTGGATGAGCTGCTTGATCAGGCGCACGACATCATCGGTGTCAAGAATAGTGAAATCGGATTTGAGCCCGGCAAGCTCGGCGTGCCGGCGTAAGAGCTTCACGCCAATCGAGTGGAAGGTGCCGAGCCACGGCATGCCTTCCACATTGCCTTCGCCGATCAAGAGGCCGATGCGCTGCTTCATTTCGCGCGCGGCCTTGTTGGTGAAGGTGACGGCGAGGATCTGCGACGGGAAGGCCTTACCGGTGGCGAGGATGTGGGCGATGCGGGTGGTCAAGACGCGCGTCTTGCCGGTGCCGGCGCCGGCCAGCACCAGAACCGGGCCTTCGGTGGTTTCCACCGCCAGCCGCTGCTCGGGGTTGAGCCCGTTCAGATAATCGGGCGCATTGTTGTGGCCGCTGCGGGCAGCCATGGCGCGCGCAGCAATGCCCGACGGGGCCACGGGCCGCGCGTTCGGTTCGTCAAAAAAAGGCATATCTTCCGAAAAGCCGGACATCTCCCCCGAATGTAGTGATTCGGCAGCGAAAGGCCAGAAGTGTCTCCGTTTTGTTCTCAGTCCAGTCCACAATCTGGATGGGTCCGCGACCCAAAACGTCGAGCTTGCTGTGGGTCCACGCCTAAAACGCGGAGCTTGCTTGACAGCCACGGCGGGCCGGAGAAAGTTGTGCTCGGGGCAGGAACGCAATGCCGGGTTGCCCATTGACGCGTTGCGAAGCGCGCACCAGTCGAAGGAGCATCGTCTTGGCTGTCGTCGTTACCTCCCTCATCCTTTTCCTCATCGGCCTGGCGCTTGGTGGCGGCGGCATCTGGTTAGCTTCGCTGGGCGGCAGTTGGTACTACATCATTGCTGGCATCGCCTTCCTCGTCGCTGGCTGGCTGCTCTACAGGCGCAAATCCATGGCGCTGTGGCTGTACGCGGCGATCGTCATCGGCACGCTCTGCTGGGCGGTCTGGGAAATCGGCTTCGACTGGTGGGAACTCGGTCCGCGCGGCGGCATCATCGTGCTTATCGCGTTGTGGCTATTGACGCCGTGGGCGCGGCGCGGGCTCACCGGTCCCGATGGACGCGCGCCGCTGATCCTCGCGGTGCTGGCGTCGCTTGCCGTCGCCGGCTATTCGATGACAACCGATCCAAAGGATATCGCCGGCGAACTCAATACCGATGAGGTGACGCCAACGGCCGACCTCGGCGGCAACGTGCCAGCCGGCGAATGGCATTTTTACGGCCGCACCCAGTATGGCCAGCGCTATTCGCCTCTCGACCAGATCACCGTCGAAAACGTTGCCAATTTGCAGCCGGCCTGGACCTATCGCACCGGTGACGTGAAAGGGCCCGACGACGTCACTGAGACAACCTATCAGGTGACGCCGCTGAAGGTCGCCGACACGCTCTACATTTGCACACCGCACAATTTCGCCATTGCCATAGATGCCGCGAGCGGCAAGGAGAAATGGCGCTTCGATCCCCAGGTCAAGCTGGACAAGGACCGCCAGCACCAGACGTGCCGCGGCGTGTCCTATTATGCCGATGCCAAAATCGCCGCCGGCCAGCCCTGTGCAGCACGCGTCTATCTGCCGACATCCGACGCCCGGCTGATCGCGCTCGACGCCGCGAATGGCCAGGTCTGTCCCACATTTGCCGAAGGCGGCACGTTGAACCTGCTCGCCAACATGCCATATCCGAAGCCGGGCTATTATTATTCGACGTCGGCGCCGCTGATCGTCGCCAACAAGATCATCGTCGGCGGCGCGGTCAACGACAATTATTCAACGCAGGAGCCGTCCGGCGTCATCCGTGCCTTCGACGTCGACACCGGCGCCCTGATTTGGAACTGGGATTCGGGCAATCCGGACCAGACGACGCCACTGGCACCGGGTCAGACCTATACCAACAACTCGCCCAACATGTGGTCGACGGCGAGCGCCGACGAGAAGCTCGGTTTGCTCTATGTGCCGCTCGGCAACAAGACGCCGGATCAGCTCGGCGCCGGGCGGAGCGCCAATGACGAGAAATTCTCCTCTTCGGTCACAGCGCTCGATCTCAACACCGGACAATTGCGGTGGGTGCGGCAGACCGTGCATCACGATCTCTGGGACATGGACGTGCCGGCGCAGCCGACGCTGGTCGACATCACCACGGCTGCCGGCGTCGTGCCGGCGCTGGTCGGGCCGACCAAACAGGGCGACCTCTATGTGCTCGACCGGCGCAGCGGCGAGCCGATCGTCCCGATCAACGAAGTGCCGGCGCCGGGCGGCGCGATCGAGGGCGACCACACCTCGCCGACGCAGCCGGTTTCGGACCTGAGCTTCAATCCGAAGCCGCTGACCGGCGCCGACATGTGGGGCATCACCATGTTCGACCAGCTGGCTTGCCGGATCGAGTTCCTTAAACTGCGCTACGAGGGCCGCTACACGCCGCCGTCGCTGCAAGGCTCGCTGATCTATCCCGGCAATTTCGGCACGTTCAACTGGGGCGGCGTGGCGGTCGATCCGGTCCGGCAGGTGATATTCGGCATGCCGACATACCTGGCGTTCATCTCCAAGCTGGTGCCGCGCGCGGACGTGCCGCCGCCGGGCGATACCAAAGGCAGCGAACAGGGCCTCAACCGCAATGAAGGTGCGCCTTATGCAGTGATATTGAAGCCGTTTCTGTCGCCGCTCGGCATCCCCTGCCAGGCACCGCCCTGGGGCTATGTCGCGGGCGCCGATCTCAGGACCGGCAAGATCGTCTACAAGCATCGCAACGGCACCGTCTACGACATGACGCCGCTGCCGCTGCCGTTCAAGGTCGGCGTGCCGGGCATCGGTGGGCCGATGATCACCGCCGGCGGCGTCGCCTTCCTTGGTGCTGCGGTCGACGACTTCTTCCGCGCCTATGATCTGACGACCGGCAGGCAGCTCTGGCAGACCCGGCTGCCGGCCGGCGGGCAGTCGACGCCGATGACCTACACGGTCGCCGATGGACGCCAATTCGTGGTCATCGTCGCCGGCGGCCATGGCTCGGTCGGCACCAAGCCGGGGGATTATGTGATGGCCTACACGCTGCCGAAGTAGAGAGTTCTTTCAGAGGCCAGGATTGCTTTTCACGCTGCTTGCAGCACGGCGCCGGTTGCTGCGGACCTTGACCATCGATCGCCTGGTGGCAGCGAAGGCTGCGGACCGGAGCGTCAGTAGGGCAGCGCCGGCAAGCACGAATGCGCTTACGAGGATCGGGGTGGGGAAGGTCATGCGCGTTTGTTCCTTCTTGTCAGAGCCAGCCAGCGTGGGCGACGTCACCACCAGCAGCTTTCCTTTATATTGTGGCAGGAACGTCAAGATTTGCCATCAATTACAAAAACGTGATGACGGCGTGGCGCGATCGCGTTACGGCTTTCGCGCCGAGACCAGCAGATAGGCCTTGGCGACAGCGCCGAAATAACCAGCGATGAGCCGGCAGACGATGGCGGTGCCGAGGCTGGACTTCAGGCTCATGGTGCCTTTCGCCCGTTCCGATGCCGGCCACGCGACGAGGCTGCGGCGGAAGCCGCCAAGGCAATTGTCGGTGGCGTCTTCTACCTTGACGTCCTGAAAGCCGGCCACGCCGAACAGCACCCGGTAGGAAGCAATGTCGGAGACCAGATTGGCCCTCGGCACGCCAAGGCGATCAGAGATTGCAGAGGTGAAGCCCCGAAACAGGATGTCGGACAGCACCAGCACGCCGCCGGGCTTGAGCACCCGGAAGGCTTCCGCGACGAAAGCCGCACGCGTATCGAAATGGAAGGCCGCCTCGACGCAGATGACCGCGTCGAAACTTTCGTCGGCGAAGGCGAGCTTGACGGCATCCATCTGCAGCACCGCTGCGCCGGGAGCGTTCTGGCGCGCCGTCGCAACCTGGGCGGCGGAGATGTTGATGGCGGTGACGGCCTCCGGCGGATAGGACAGCAGCAACCGTTTCGTCGATGCGCCGAGCCCGCAGGCGACGTCGAGGATGCGGCCGTCCTTCTTCGGCAGCCGCGCCAGCAACGTGTCGACAAGCGCTTCGCTGGCTTCGCGCTGCGACGTGGCGCCCGTCGCCCAGTAGCCGAAATTGTAGAATCCGCTGCCGCCGTAGTAGCGGCGCTGCTTGCTGCTCTTCATGACCCGGTCGTAGATGCGGATCATTTTCTGCTGCGCGACCATTGGCAGTTTCCTATGTCAGTGCCGGGATCACGACGAGCTCGCGGAACCGGCCGGTCGCCCGGACCGAACGGGCAGCCTCGCCGCGCGGGCGCATGATCACCTCGACGTTGCCGATCGGCGCCAGGGTTACTCTGGTGCGGTAGGCGATCCGCGCTGCCGGCGACAGCTCCACCGAGCGCTTCGACAGGATGGTGGCCAACGCGATCTTCATCATCTGCAGGCCGAAGGTGACGCCGGGGCACATGTGGCCGCCTGCGCCGAATACCGTGTACTGGAACGGCGATGGCCGGATTGTGGCCCAGCGGTCCGGCCGAAAGCTGTCGGGATCGGGATAGAGCGATGGATCGCGGTTGATCGTCATGGCGCTGATCAAAACCAGATCGCCGCGGGTAATCGGCTCTGCGCCCAGTATCGTCGTCCTGGTCGCCCTGCGCATCTGCAAGGGCACCGGCGGGAAAAGCCGCATCGCTTCCCTGATCGTTGCGTCGAGCAGCGGCAGCGTGCCGATCCGGTTCATTGTAGCAGGCCTGCCGCCGGTTGCCGCGTCGATCTCCGCGACCAGTCCTGCCATGGCGTCCGGATGCTGGGTGAGCAGGATCACGGTCCAGGCCAGCGCGTTCTGGCAGGTGTCATAGGCAGCGCCGAAGACGAAGCTGACGATGCCGCCGATCAGTTCGACCGAGGGTGGCTTGCCCACCTCGTCGGTGTTGTTGACGAGGATCGACAGGATGTCCTGCGCGTCCTTGTTGCCGCGCTTTTCCTCCGCCCAGGAAAGGATGGCGCGTTCCTGACCCTCGGCCTCGCGGAGCCAGCGGAAGAAAGCGGGGGTGGGGACGATCCAGCTCGCCTGCATCGCCCGCGCAATCATCTCGGCGATCGGCATGGCGCGCCGGTGGTCGTCGCCGAAGAGAAGGCCGATCGCCAAATGCTTGGCCATCGTCTTTGCGGCCTCTGTCAGCGGAAAGGCGGCGCCGAGCGGCCAACTCGCGACCTGTTCAGCGGCGATCCGCGCCATCTCAGGGCTCATCGCCATGACGGCTGGTCGCTTCAGCGGCGGTGCGAAAAGTTTGCGATAGTGCTCATGACGTTCGCCGCGCAGTCTCGTCATGCCGTAGGACAGGCGTTGTGAGGCGCCCGACCTCTTGCTGGTCGCACTGATCTGGACGTTGCGCCAAGTCTCGGTATCGGACAGCATGGTCTTGTAGAGTTCGGCATCGGCGATCATGAAGACGCGGCGCGGCTTTGCCGCGGTCGAGTGCGGGTAGTCAGCGCGGATGAAGAGGCCGAAGGCGCGATGCGCGTTACGCGCTGCCGTCAGCGGCTCGGCCGCGAAACGGGCCATCAGCCCGAGCGTGCGCCATTTCCCCACTTTGTATGCCAGCATGCCCCACCCAAGCTCGACATAGCCGCAAGCTTACGGATGTCCCCTTGGGCATCCTAAGGAAAACGCTCCGGCGGTCCATAGCTAATGCAGGCCGACCGACATTGTGGAGCGCGCTGCGTGCTGGGACCTCACTCATCCGTGACTGGATCATGCCGGCTTCTACCCTATGTTGCGCGGCGGGAGTATTTCCAGAAGCCGAGGAGAGCGCGCCATGACGAAACCGAGCCCTGCCAGCCCAGCCGTCACGAGACCCGCCATTACCCAGGCGATGATCGACGCCTATGATGAATACACGCATCTGACGCTCGACCGGCGGCGCTTCATGGAACAGTTGACCAGGCTTGCCGGATCAGGTGCGGCGGCCGCCGCAATCGCACCACTGCTGGCGGCGAATTCAGCCCGGGCGGCGATCGTTGCCGAGGACGATTCACGCGTGACGGGCGAGGACATCAGCTATCCCGGCAGCGGTGGCGAGATGAAGGGCTATCTGGTCAAGCCAGCCGGCCAATCCGGCAAGCTCGGCACCGTCATCGTCGTGCATGAGAACAGAGGGCTCAACCCGCATATACGCGATGTGGCGCGGCGCGTGGCGCTGGAAGGGTTCGTGGCGCTCGCCCCGGACTTCCTGTCGCCGCTCGGCGGCACGCCGGCCGACGAAGACAAGGCGCGTGACCAGTTTTCCAAGCTCGATCCGGCGCAGACCACCGCCAATGCGGTCGCAACGGTCGCTTTCCTCAAGAGCTACGCGGATGGCAACGGCAAGGTCGGCGCGGTCGGCTTCTGCTGGGGCGGCGGCACGGTGAACACACTGGCTGCCAACACGCCGGATTTGGCTGCCGCTGTCGCCTATTACGGCATGCAGCCGAAGGCCGAGGATGTGCCGAAGATCAAGGCAGCGCTGCTGCTGCATTATGCCGGGCTCGACACCCGCATCAATGCCGGTATCGACGCCTTCAAGAAGGAACTCGATGCAGCCAAGGTCGAGCACACGGTCTATGTCTATGAAGGCGCCAATCATGCCTTCAACAACGACACATCAGCGGCCCGCTACGACAAGAACACAGCGGACCTCGCCTGGGGCCGGACGAGCACCTTCTTCAGGGAAAAGCTTGCCTGATCAGGCGTTTGCCGGTTTGTGGAAAGCGACGCCGGCCACCACCAGGGCGATGCCGAGGCAATCGGTGGAGCTGGGTATCTGGCGGAGCACAATGACGCCGATCAGCGTGGCGGTGACTGGCAGCAACGACAGCATCAGCGCGAAGCTCGATCGCGGCAGCCGCGACATGGCAAGCTGCTCGCAGATATAGGGGATGACCGACGAGCAGATGCCGACGCCGATGGCGGCGATGAGCAGTGGCGGGGCCGAGAAAGCCGGCAACGCATCGCTGAAGCCTATCGGCAGCACGATGAGGAAGGCCACCGCCATGGCGGCACCAAGGCCGGCGATGCCGTCGCCAGCGCCGGCGCGGGCGACGCGATGGCCAAGCACGATGTAGCCAACGAACAGGGCGCCGTTGAGGAAGGCCCAGAACAGGCCGATCGGGTCGCTCGACCATTTGACGTCGATCAGCAGCAAGGTGCCGATGACCGCAACGGCAAGCGCGCCGAGATTGCGCGGGCTTCTGACGCCGACCAGCGCGACACCGATGGTGCCGACGAATTCGATCGCCGCGACCAGCGAGATCGGCAACCGGTCGAGCGCCAGGTAGAAGGAGCAATTCATCACGCCCAGACAAGCACCAAAGGCCAGAAGCAACAGTCGTGTCGGCCGGTCGGCGCGGGCAAAGACCGTCCACGGCCGGGTCATTGGCGCGAAGACCAGGGCGGCCGTGACGATGCGCAGCCAGGCCATGCCGAGCACGCCGACATGCGGGAAAAGCAGCACGGCGAAAGCCGGCCCGAGATAATGGAACACAGCGCTGACACCGAACCAGACATGCGGCGGCAGCGAGCTCGCCAGCTTGCCAAAGACTGGGCCGGCGAGGGCAGGGATTGCAGCTGGGGCTTGCACTGGATCATCCATTGAATCATTATCGCAGGCAATCTTTCCGTTTTATATGGACAGTGATCAGCCAAAGAGACCATTGGTTTTCCAATGCCAAGGAGTTTTCGTTGAAACGCCTTCGAAACGAAAATGCCGATCTGGATGCCGCGGATCTGAAAATCCTGCGCCTGCTGGAAAAGGATGCGCGCACCAGCACGGCTGAACTTGCGCGCTCGGTCGGCCTGTCGGCGCCGAGCGTGGCCGAGCGCATCCGGCGGCTGCAGGAGAGCGGCGTGATCGAGGCCTACACGGTGCGGATCAATCCGGCCGCGCTCGGCATGAAACTATCGGCATGGCTGCGGATCAGGCCGGTGCCCGGGCAACTGGCAGTGGTGGCCGAGATCATCCGCGATTTGCCGGAAATCGCCCAGTGCGACCGGGTGACCGGCGAGGACTGTTTCATCGCGCTGGCGCATGTCGGCTCGGTGGCCGAGCTCGAACGGGTGATCGACCGCATCATTCCGTTTGCAATGACCAACACCGCGATCATCCAGTCGTCACCGGTGGTGGCGCGCTCGCCGCTGTGGGCGCTGAAGCGGCAACCTTGAGAGCCACGTATCCGATCGACACTTTTCTGGCGCTGTGGTCAATGCCTCAGTCGAGGACGATTCGCTCGCTGATCTGGAAGCAGCGATCGAGCGGTATGGCAGGCTCAGTGAGCAAGAGCTGGGCGAGAAAGAACTGGGAGCGGCAGGCGCGCGGAACCGAGCAACAAAGGATTCCACACAATAGGTCGCTAGGCCTTTTCGAAATACATGTATCCGACTTGGCCAGTGCCTCCATGGTTCATGCCTACGATCCAGAATGCGTCCTGATCATAGTGTCGTATTTGATGCCTGCTGATCAGATTTCGTATCAATTGTGATGTCGAATGGATGTCATCAAGTTTGGGCGCCACGTTCTTACCCAAGTTCTTGACGGAGCCCTTGTGCAGTATTTCTCCGCACCTCCTGTAGAGTGCGACAAGACCGTCTCTGGTCAACGCATCTCCGTTGAATCTCGTGATCATGCCATGTGGCACGTCTTGAGCGGCCAGAGGCTCCGGGAAGAAGTCAGGGTAGGCTTTTGCCATTTCGTTTACGATTTTGTCTGCCTGATAATCCTTCCTTACCCTCGTAATGTTAGGGACGTTGTCGTGCATCACAGCACACCCTAGAGCTATAAGTTCGCATACCATCCTAATTTGTAGGTAACAGCTCTCTTCTCTCAAGTTCGCAGGCGTTTGGAGTTGGCCAGACATCAGGTAATCCAACCACGCGAAACGAACTTTAATTTCCTCCATCAACTTGATGTACGTCAGCACGGATTGTTCGTTTACTGCCATGGTCATCAGCTCTGTTTGAAGTTTATACATCTGGCGCAGATTTACCGGCTGCTGCGGCAAGATCTTTCTCGGGCCGGAGATGTTCGAAGAAGTGAAGACGGACTGAGATCATCGAATACTTTTAATCGAGATCAAGGACGACTGCTGCCCTGCATTGATGGCGGCTTTGCCTTCTACCGAAGCCATCCAGTTGCGCACGCCCGCAATTATGTCCGTGCAGAAAATGTCGACTTGCAACTGCAAGGTGTCGTCAATCTGGTTGCAATGTATCATGCCTGCACCAACTGGGGGCGGCTCAACAATCATGAAGTCTTTCAGCGCCTTTCGAGCGCGCTGGTCTTCAATGTTGTCCCGCCCCTCGTGAGACAGCGCGCATCTGAGAGAATAACAGTCTGCTCCCGAAAGAAAAACGTGACGCTGGTGGGACGGCCCGATCTCATGGGTGTAGCGGGGCCCTACCCACCGGTCGAACCATTCAATGTATCTCTCCGTCGATTTTGCGTTCGATTTTTCCAACCTTCCGCAGATGTCAGGCAGCAAAAGGCTTAGGCTGAGTGCTGAAAGCCAGTTCTTTTCCTTCAGTGACTTAGACACTGCGTCGACAAATCGATCCATCCCAAGCTCCTCCAGCTGAAGATTAGCACAATAGTGCAGTTTCCCGACGCTGTAACCGTCGCGGGAACGCGTTGGCGCGACGGCAGAAGTGCCGGCAAGCGGAGGAGGCAGCGCAAGCTGGGAGCTATTTCACAATGGCGGCGGTCAGACGTGGCCGCGTTTCGAGCGCGCCTGTTTTAGTATGGCGCGCCAGCGGATCATGGCGAAGGGGATCGGCTCGTTGTTGTTGGCGATGTGGAAGATCTCGTTGTTGAGGTTCTTCAGTGAGCGCCAGAAGTCATAGTCGCTGATGCGTGGGTCGGCCGCCAGCCTGTCCGCCTCGACCTTGATGTCGGTTTTCATGCACGTTCCCCGAACCGCTTCCGCCCAGCCGCCCGTATCGCAACTCGATACGGACGGTTCTCGACCGCCGTGCTGAGTCGTTCAACGCCTCAATTCGGCTTGTTCACGTTAAAACCTCGGTAAGGTTAACGGCGGTCGGGTCGCGGTTCAAGCCGGCTTACGACGAATGGCTGTCAGTCAACAGCGGATAGTGGCTTTAGGGCAACGACACGCATGAAAACAACGGCTTAGCATTGCCCTCGGAACACTTTTAACCGCGGCGCGCCTTGATACCGATCGAACGGCCGGCGCGCTCCGGCATCGGCAGCGCGCCATGGGCGGCGCGCATGGCCTCGATCCTGGCCAGGACATCAGCCGGGAAGGGCGCCACTTTCGGCCCGGACATGTCGACATGCAGCGACAGCGATTCGGAAGTGGCGGCGAGCCAGCCGTCGACATGGCGGATTTCCTGATAGGCTCTCAGCCGCTTTTCGTCGTGATCGAGGAGCTGGAAGGAGACTATGACCTTGTTGTCGAGATGCAGCTCCCTGACATAGCAGACATGGACTTCGGCCGTGTAGATGGTCAGCCGCCGCTGCTTCACATACTCCTCCATCCCCATTCCCATCATTTCGAACGCTTTGTCGGAGCAGCGATCGAACAGCACGTTGTAATAGGCCATGTTGAGATGGCCGTTGTAGTCGATCCAGTCCTTTTCGATGGCCATGGCACGAGAGACGAAGGGGGCGGGGATGGGCATCGAAAACTTCCTTCTCGCTGGACAGAGCGTGGTCGGTGAGACTACGCATCCATAAACGAATAACGAGAGTGGGCGCTGGTCCATTCGCGGAGGAATCGATGGCTCTGAGCGACCTCAATCCGGTCGAGCGCAATGAAGAAGGGATCGCCGCGGTGCTCGGCATCCTCAAGCAGCGGCTGGGTGAGCGGTTCCAGACCGGCGAGGCGATCCGCGCGCAGCACGCGCATACCACCACCTATATCCCGACCCAGGCGCCGGATGGCGTGGCGTTTCCGGAGACGACGGCGGAGGTGCAGGAGATCGTGCGCGCCTGCGCAGCGCACCGCGTGCCGGTGATCGCCTTCGGCGTCGGCTCCTCGCTGGAGGGCCACACCAACGCGCCGGGCGGCGGCATCTCGCTGGACACGTCGCGGATGAACCGCATCCTCGCAGTCAACCCGCAGGATCTCGACTGCACGGTCGAGCCCGGCGTGACGCGCGAGGATCTCAACCGGCACCTGCGCGACACCGGCCTGTTCTTCCCGATCGATCCGGGCGCGAATGCGTCGCTCGGCGGCATGGCGGCGACGCGGGCGTCGGGCACCAATGCGGTGCGCTACGGCACGATGCGCGAGAATGTGTTGTCGCTGACGGCGGTGATGGCCGACGGCGAGACGGTGACGACCGGAAAGCGCGCAAAAAAGAGTTCGGCCGGTTACGATTTGACGCGGCTCCTGATCGGCTCGGAAGGCACGCTCGGCATCATCACCCAGCTGACCCTGAAGCTGCAGGGCATTCCGCAGGCGATTTCCGGCGGCGTCTGCCCGTTTCCCAGCGTCGAGGCGGCCTGCAACGCTGTGATCGCGACGATCCAGATGGGCATTCCGGTGGCGCGCATCGAACTGGTCAACGCGCTGCAGATGCGGGCGATGAAGAGCTATTCGAAACTCGACTATCCCGAAAGCCCGTGCCTGTTCGTCGAGTTCCATGGCAGCGACGCCGGCGTTGCCGAGCAGGCCGAGACCTTCGGCATGATCGCCGAAGAATATGGCGGCGGACCATTCCTGTGGACCAGTGTCGCCGAGGAGCGAACGAAGCTGTGGAAGGCCAGGCACGACGCCTATTGGTCGTCGCTGACGCTGCGGCCGGGCGCCAAGGGGCTGTCGACCGACGTCTGCGTGCCGATCTCGCGCTTTGCCGAATGCGTCACGCAAACCGAGGCCGACATTGCCGAAATGGGACTGATCGCGCCGATCGTCGGCCATGCCGGTGACGGCAATTTCCATGTGCTGGTGCTGATGGACGCGGACGATCCGAAGGAAATCGCGGCGACGGAAGAGTTTGTCGCGCGGCTGAACATGCGGGCGATCGGCATGGATGGAACCTGCACCGGCGAGCACGGCATCGGACAGGGCAAGGTCGGCTTCCTGCGCCATGAGCTCGGCCACAGCGTCGACATCATGCGCACGATCAAGCAAGCGCTCGACCCGCTGAATATCATGAACCCTGGGAAGATACTGCCGGCCGCATAGTGGACGAAGATCAAATGGTGCTCGGCTTGACCGCACCACCATTTGGACCGAGGCTCCAAGGACATGAGGTTTTGAGGCAGGCGTCACAGACGGAGGAATGGTGTCATGGCGATTTCACGCAAGGAAGAGGCTCGAGCGCTAAGCGCCGACGAACATGCTCTCGTCGAGAAGTCGCACCATCCGGCGGTGCAGGATCTTGCCGACGCCGAGCTTTCCGGCCTGGTCAAGCTGTTGCGGGAGCGGCGCGACAAGGCGCAGGGCGAGGCGCATCGGCGCCGCCGCGAGATACGCGGCAAGGGTGCGCCAAAAGGAGCTGCCGCCTCAAAGGCCGACGGTGGCTCGCAGCTGAAGCTCGAGGTTCTGGCGATGGCCATGCGGCGGCTCAATGGCGAGGCCGAACGCCGCCGCCAGTTGGCGGCGCGTGTTTCGCTGGTCGACAATGCACGCAAGGCGCTGTCCATGAAGCAAGGCGCTGCGGCAGACGGTCCTGAGTTCAACACGCGCACCGCACACAAAGGCATGCGGGCGGTGGTGAACCAGAGGGCGCCGAACCTGGTTCGGCCGATGGAACTCGGCCGACAGCGCAAGGCGGCCAAGGTGGCGCAGGCAAAGCGCGACGCTCGCTGAGTTTTCTTGGCTACCATCTTTTGCTCTAGAAGCCTGTCGGCCGGGAAATTGCCACTTTATCGACACGCGGATGCGGGTAGAGTGCGGCTGATTTTCAATCAACTGCTTCGGAGCTGATGCTCGCACGCCTGTTCGTGATCTTCGGTGGCCTTTTCGTGCTGGTGCTGTGTGCGGCGCTGGTGGTGCCGTATTTTATCGACTGGACGGGCTACCGTGCCGATTTCGAGCGCGAGGCGAGCGCCATTCTGGGCCGCAAGGTAACCGTTCAAGGCGATGCGACGGCGAAACTGCTGCCGTTTCCCTCGGTGACCTTCTCGAACGTCACCGTTGCCGGCGGCCCCGGCGGCCAGCCGGCAATGACCGTCGAGACCTTTTCGATGGATGCGGAACTGGCGCCCTTCCTGAGCGGCGAGGTGCTGATCTTCGACATGCGGCTGGTGCGGCCGAAGGCGACGATCGACGTTGCCGCCGATGGCACGGTCGACTGGGCGATACGCCCGTCGTCGCCCTTCGATCCCGGCCAGATCTCGATCGAGAAGCTGACAGTGACGGACGGAGAGATCGCGCTGCGCCATGCCGCCGGCGGGCGCAGCCATCTCATTTCCGAGATCAATTCGACGATCTCTGCCAAATCGCTGGCCGGGCCTTGGCGGATGGACGGCTCGCTGCGGCTCGACGGCCTGCGCAGCACCGTCATCGCGTCCACAGGCAGGGCCGGCGGCGACGGGCAGATGCGGCTCAGGCTCAAGGCCGATCCGGATGCCTATCCGCTGGTCGTCGAGGCCGACGGCAATGCCGGTATCGTCAACGGCGCCGCGATCTATTCGGGCCAGTTCAAGGTCGCAGGTTCTGACAAGAATGGCGCCGACAAGAGTTCGGCGCTGATTGACGGCGCGGACAGTGGGACGATAAAGGCCAGCGCCGGCAAGCCGGAGCCGGGATTCAGGCTGAACGGCAAATTCTCGCTCGACCACCGGAAGCTTGGTGTCGATGAATTCCGCTTCGAGACCGGGCCGCTCGACAATCCTTACACCGCCGACGGCAAGGCTGCCGTCGAGCTTGGGCCGAACCCTCGCTTTTCGATCGAGGCCAATGGCGCGCAGGTACAGTTCGATGAGGCGGTTGGTGCCCCGGCCGGCACTGGGCTGACGCTGTCGGCGCGTGTCGCGGCGTTGGAGCAGGCGCTGCTCGATTTGCCGAAGCCGACCATACCGGGCACCGTCGAGGTGAAGCTGCCGGCGGTGGTGGCCGGCGACACGACGGTTCGCGACGTCCGCCTTTCCGCCGAGCCGGCCGATGCCGGCTGGTCGGTGAAGTCGCTGGCCGCGACGCTGCCCGGCCGCGCTAGGCTGGAAGCAAACGGCATGCTTAGCGTCGAGGATCATTTCGGCTTCACCGGCTCGCTGCTTCTGGCCGTGGGGCAGCCTTCCGGCTTTGCCGCCTGGCTGTCGAAGGATGTCGACGAGGCGATCCGCCGGCTGCCGGCCGCCGGCTTCAAGGCCAAGGTCGACCTGACCGGTAAGCGCCAGGCCTTCAGCGACCTCGAGCTCGTTCTCGGCAAGGCGAAATTTTTGGGCCGCATCGATTCCAGCCAGCCCGACGATGCCAGGCCGTCGGTGCTGATGCGGCTCGAAGGTGGCGAGCTCGATGTCGACGGCCTCGCCGCCTTCGCCTCGATCTTCATCAGCGACAAGGGTGCCAACCGTTTTTCCGACCGCGACCTCGATTTTCAGATCAAGGCTGGGCCGGTCAATGCCGGCGGGTTGACCGCCGATACGGTCGATACGGCGCTGAGATTGCGCGACGGTCTGCTCGAAATCGACCGGCTCTCGGTTGGCGGGCTTGCCGGCGCCTCGATCAGCGCCACCGGCCGGATCAAGGATTTCCCAGCGAGCCCGACCGGCAAGCTCGATGCCTCCGTGGTCGCCGTCGACCTCAAGCCGTTGGTCGATGTCGCGGCGCAGCACTATCCGGGCAACGCCGTGCTGAAGGGGCTGGCAGCGCGTGGGGCGGCCTATCCCGAGCTGTTCCAGGATGCGCGGGTCGATCTGGTGACGAGTGCCGCCGCCAATGGCGATGGCACGACGGGACTGGCGGTCAGCGCGCAAGGCAAGGCAGGCGGCTCGGCGTTTTCGGCGTCGCTGTCCGGCAAAGGGGTAGCCGATCGGCTTTTCGAGGCACCGGTGTCGCTGACGTTCAACGCCAGGAATGCCGACGCAACCGCGCTCCTAGCGCTTTACGGCCTGCCGGCGCTGCCGCTCGGCATGGTTGGCGAGGCGACCACCGACATCTCGGCAAGAGGCACGCTTGGCGGCGGCATGATGACGAGCTTCAGCCTCGCCGGCGACGACTTCAAAGCCGGCTTCGACGGGACGGTTGCCGGCACGCCACAAGGCCCCACCGCCAAGGGCAAGGTCAGCCTGGAAGCCGCCGACATCGAGCCGTGGCTGATGACGACAGGCGTCGGCTTGCCGAGCATGGGGACAGGCATGTCGACGTGGCTTGCGGCCGACGCCGACTTCGGCAATGGCCTTCTGGTGTTGTCCGGCCTCAGCGGCGCCATCAACGAGGCGGCGGTTTCAGGTGACGTCAATGTCGACGTCAAGGACGGGGTGCCGCATCTTGCTGGCGCGCTGGCGCTCGATGAACTGGATCTCGATCCGATGGCGGTGGCATTGTTTGGCGACCAGGCCTTGCTGAGCACCGGCGGGGCTTGGCCGACCGCCCCATTCGGCCGGAAGTCCAGCCTGCCGTTCACCGCCGAACTCGACCTGACCACGGCATCGCTGGTCGCCGGCCCGTTTGCCACAGCTTATGACGCGGCGCTTTCGCTGAAGCTCGACCAGGAAGGCATCCGCGTCTCGGACCTCAAGGCAAAGTTCTCCGGCGGTGCGCTTTCCGGGCTATTCGAGCTGAAGAACAATGACGGCACCGGGCTTTTCTCCGGCCAGATGAAACTTGCCGGGGCCGATCTGGCCACCGTAGTGCCACAGGCCGGCATCAGCGGAAGCGGCGATTTCTCGGCGACGCTTTCGACCAGCGGCAAATCGGTCGATGCGATGATTGCGGCGCTGTCCGGTTCCGGCACGGCGGCGCTGAAGGGCTTGACTGTTGCCGGCGTCAATCCTGACGCCTTTGGCGCCTTCATCGCCAAGGCCGACGCGATCGGGCGCGATATCGATGCGGCCAAGACCGCCGGTTTCGCGCCGCAGATTGCCGCAAACGGCAGTTTTCCGGCTGGGGATACGGACATTGCCTTCACAATTGCCGGCGGCACGCTGAGGGCACCGCCGGTCAATCTTGAAAATCCGGCGGCGACGCTGTCCGCCGACATCACGGCGGACCTGAATGCCAGCACGGTCGCCACCAGTGGTTCGATCACTTATCGGCCCGGCGACGAAGCGCTGGTCGGCTCCGATCCGACTGTGAATTTCAGCGTCGATGGGCCGTTTGGCGCCGCGAAGCGGCAATTCGACAGTGAGCCGCTGGCGCAGTTTCTGACCCAGCGCGCACTTGAAAAGGAGCAGCAGCGGGTCGAGGCCATGCAGGCGGCACTGCTTGAAAAACAGCGGTTGCGGCGCGAGGTGCGCTACTACGCGGCCCTGCAGGCCGAGCGTGACAGGGCAGCCGAGGAATTGCGCAAGCAGCAGGAAGCGGCGCGGCTGCAAGCCGAGGCAGATGCGAGGGCGAAGGCTGAAGCCGAGGCAAAGGCTCAAGCCGAGGCAAAGGCTCAAGCCGAGGCAAAGGCTCAGGCCGAAGCAGAGGCGAAGGCCAGGGCGGATGCGCAGGCGAAAGCTGAAGCCGAGGCAAAGGCCAGGGCGGATGCGCAGGCGAAAGCTGAAGCCGAGGCAAAGGCTCAGGCTGAAGCGGAAGCGAAAGCCAAGGCGGATGCGCAGGCGATGGCTGAAGCCGAGGCCAAAGCGAAGACCGAGGCGGAGGCAAGGGCCAAGGCGGATGCCGAAGCGAAGGCCAAGGCGGCGCAAAAAGCGGCGGACGAGGCGGCTAAGGCCGAAGAACAGCAACGCCGGAAGGCGGAAGAGGCGATGCGGATCGCTTCGGAAGAAAAGGCCAAACTCGACGCCGAACGCAGGGTCGCCGCCGAACGTAGGGCCGCCGCGGCGCGGGCGCAGAAAGTGGAGCGCGCGCCTCAACCGCCGCCGGCCAATGACAACCCACCGCCAGCAGAATCCGCGCCAAAACCCAAGCTTGAACCTTCGTCGATCGACAGTCTGCTGAAGTCGCTGGGCGGCGGGTAGATCTACCTTTTCATCCCTCGCTTCGCCCAATCCAAGACGTAGAGCCTGAGCGCCGAAGACAGGTTGGCATCGCGCGGCCGGGCCTCGTCGATTTCGGCGACGAGGGCGGCGAGCGTCAGTTTGCGCGCTGCCGCAATGGCGACGAGATCGTCGAAAAACGGCCTTTCGAGCGAATAGCTGGTGCGATGGCCGCGTATGGTCACCGAGCGTTTCTCGACCGGGCTCACCGGGCGTGACTCACTTCACTTCAAGCATCGGATTTGTCCGAAAACCGCGGCGCACTTTTCGGTCCGATGTTGGGGGAATCCGGATCGCTCGAGGTTTTGCGGCGATGGCCGGCGACGAATTTCTCTGCCTTGTCGGCGATCAGACGGTCACGCTCCCGGTCGGCCTTGGAACGGCCGTGCAGCGTCCGGTTCTGTTCGGCCAGGCGCTCCTTGTCGGCTCGTGCCTTCTGCTTGCGGGCCTGGCGGAGGTTGACGATGTCGGCCATGTCGCGCGGCCCGTCGGATCACTTCTTACGGAAGGCGTCGAGCGACACCACCTCGGCGCCCTTGGCGGCGGGGTCGGCCGCGGCAGGCTTCTTTTCGGCCTCAGTGGTCTTCTTCTTCTCAGGCTTTTTCTCGGCGACGATGGCCAGTGGTTCGGAAGCGGGCTGGCCGGCCAATTCCTCATCCGCCGAGGTCTCCGTCTTCACGTCGAATTCGAGCTCGAAATTGACGGACGGGTCGTAAAAGCCGCGCACGGCCGAGAACGGGATTTCCAGTTTTTCCGGCACGTCGGAGAAGGACAGCCCGACCTCGAAGCCTGTGTCGGTCACCTTCAGGTCCCAATACTGGAACTGGATGACAATGGTCATCTGTTCGGGATAGCGCTCGCGCAAGCGGGAAGACACGCGCACGCCCGGGGCGCCGGTCAGGAAAGTGATGAAGAAATGATGGTTGCCGGGAAGGCCGGTGCGCGCGACCTCGGCCAGGACCTTGCGCATGACGCCGCGCAATGCCTCCTGGGCCAGAATGTCGTAGCGGATGTGGTCGTCGGCCATGTGGCTGTCGGGTTCCATTGAATCGTCTGCATAGCTGTAATCAAGCTTGAGCGCGGCGTAAACCGGATATAGACGCCGGCAGGGCAGATGCGAGAGGGCATGCCTCAGATTTGATCGCTCAAGCGCTGGTGAGGGCGTTGTGCTTTTGCGCATCGGCAGCCGGCTGCCGTTTGCCGAAGGCGCGCAGGAAGGTGCGCACGCCGTGTGTCGCCGATTGCAGCACCTCGTCGTCATCAGGCGTGCCGCCGAGCATGAAGGTCGTCTGCAATTCGGCATTGGCAAGAGCCAGGAACTGGCGTGCCGCGACATCAGGGTCATCGATGTCGAGGAAACCGGCATGGGCGAGGCGGGCGAAGCGGGCGGCGATCGCTGGCCATGTCCTGCCCGGTCCCTGTTCTCGCCATTCGGCGAAGAGTTCGGGATAGCGCTCGCCCTCGGTCTGGATCAGCTTGCGCAGGAATTTTCCATCGCGGTTGCAGACACAGTTGCGGTTCATGCGCACGGCGAAGGCGATCAGATCGGCTTCAAGATCCTTGGGCTGGTCGGGAAAGGTGGAAATGGTGGCGAAGATGCCGGCATTGCAGCGCTCGGTGAGGTCGCGGACGATGGCGACGAAGAGTTTCTCCTTGTCGCCATGGTGGTTGTAGATCGTCTGGCGCGAAACGCCGGCCTCGGCGGCGATCATGTCGATGTTGGCGCCGGCGAAGCTTTCGCGGCAGAACACCTCGCCGGCGGCGTCCATGATGGAGACGCGCTTGGCCTCGTGGCCGCGTGGCGGGATGGTGTCAGGAGAAACGTTGGTTTTCATAAAAACTATATAGAGGTGATTGACGAATTAGACAAGAGTGTCTAAATTTATGGACTTAGATTGAAGGGGTTTCCTGCAGAAGAAGTCGGAATTCCACGGGATGGAACGTCCTAGGATTACACGCCGGTCGGCGGCAAACCAGATTTGAAAGAACCCGCTATCATGAATCCCCAATTCCTCCGCATCGCGGTCGTGCTCGGCCTATTGTCCGCGATCGGTCCGTTCGCCATCGACATGTATCTTCCGGCGCTGCCTTCGATCGGCGCGGATCTGCAGGCCAGCACCGCTGCCGTGCAGATGAGTTTGCTGATCTTCTTTCTGTCCATGGGCTTTGGCCAGATCGTCGTCGGACCGATCTCCGACATGGTCGGGCGTAAGCTGCCGCTCTATGGCGGCCTCGCGCTGTTCATGGTCGGCGGCATCGGCTCGGCGCTGGCGCCCTCGGTCGAATGGCTGATCGCCTTCCGTTTTCTGCAAGGGCTCGGCGCCAGCGCAGGCATGGCGGTGCCTCGTGCCATCGTGCGTGACCTGCACACCGGCACCGAAGCTGCCAAGCTGATGTCGCTCTTGATGCTGGTGTTTTCGGTGTCGCCGATCCTGGCGCCGCTGACCGGTAGCGTCATCATCGAGAATTTCGGCTGGCGTGCCGTGTTCTGGACGGTAACGGGTGGAGCGATGCTTGCCACCATTCTGCTGGCGACCTCGCTCAAGGAGACGCGGCCGGTCGAGGCGCGCGCAGGCAGTTCGTTCGGCACCGCGCTCTCGGCCTATCGCTTCCTGATGGGCGACCGCAACTTCCTTGGCCTGGCGTCTATCGGCGGCTTCGGGATTGCGAGCTTCTTCGTCTATCTGTCGAGCTCGTCTTTCATCCTGATCGACCATTACGGGCTGTCTCCGTCGGTCTACAGCGTGTTCTTCTCGATCAACGCGGTCGCCTTCATCGGCATGTCGCAGTTGACGGGGGTTTTGTCCGAGCGGTTCGGGCTAAGGCCCGTGGTGCGCGTCGCGGTGGTCGGCTATGCGACGACGATGGTGGTGCTGTTCGCCGTGATGGCGTCTGGCGTCGACCGGCTCGATGTGATGGCGGTGCTGCTGTTCGTCGGCTACGGGTTCCTCGGCCTGGTGATCCCGACGACTTCGGTGCTGGCCATGGAAGAGCATGGCGCGATCGCCGGCACGGCCTCGGCGCTGATGGGCACGCTGCACTTCGCCATCGGTGCGGTCGCCATGGGCATCGCCGGGGTGTTCTTCGACGGCACACCGCTGCCGATGGTGGCCGGCATCACGCTTTGCGCGGTGATCTCCTTCACGCTGGCCAAGGTGACGCTCGGTCGTGGTCGAGAGGTTGTCGAAGCGCCCGCCGAATAAAGCAATCGCTATCGACGACAGAAAAAGGCCGGTCATTCCCGGCCTTTTTAACGTCTGAGATCAAGCTACAAGCCTGCCTCGGCGAAGATAAATCGGAGTCGCGCCTCGACCGGCGCCAAGGGCAACGGGATCAGCTCGTAGCCCAATTCCGTGTAGACACTGGTGAGCGCATGATAGGTGCGTTCGGCCTCGTCGAGGGTCTGCTTTCGCTCGCTGTCCTGCCGAAAGATCTCCGGCCAAGGTGGTGCGATGAAGACATGACTGGCGTAGCGGAAGCGTTCGGCGGCATTCCTGACGTGGCCGGGCACCGGCAGGCCAGTTAGCCTGATATAGCCAAGGGTGTCCGGCACGCCGCGATCGAAGAAGACGGGGCCGTTCTGTTCGAGCGCTGCGTGATACGAACGCATTTCCCAGGACAGCATCAGTTCGGCGAACAGTGCCGGATCTTGCCAGGGCAGGGCAAGGCCGCCTATCGCCGATTGGTCGCGGATAATGCTGCGTCCGGCTTCGGGCGAGGTGGCGAGGCCGGCCGTCCGCAAGGCTTCGATCAATGTGGTCTTGCCGGAACCCGGACCGCCGGTCAGCACGAAGAATCGATCGGAATCGTTTTGCATTCTTTTGGTCCTTTGGATGAATGCGGCAGCCCGCACTTGCCAGCAAGACAGCTTCGCGACGGGGCGCAGCGCAAGAAGCGCGGCCAACAAGCCTGCTGCCGTCATAATATCGAAAGGGGGAAATCGAAGGGGGAGAAGTGGAGGTTTCTGTTGCCAGGTACCTCCGAACCCCGCCTAGAAGTGCGAACCACTAGGGCTTGAATTGAAGCTATCGCACCGCTTACGCGGCGAGACGTGCTTCCGCATAGTTGTCGTTGGCAACTATAAGTTTAGCCCGATAACGGTGGTACAATGCCGGGCAAAAGTACGATCTTTACACCTTCGTCGATCCTATTTCGCCCCCAGCAAAAGCCGCTCTTCAACAAGAGCGGTTTTTGGTGGAGGCGCCGGGTACCGCCCCCGGGTCCGAACGGCTTATTTCATCGCCTGTTTATCGCCATAGTCGGTCAAGCCGACCAAACAGATATAGGGACCGATCGTGGAAAATGAAAGGCCTCAATGATGCTTTGTCGCTGAGTCAAACGGCATCGCGAAGGCTTGACTTGTGAACGGTCTCAACCGAAGCTTTGCGGCGGTGAGGCGTTACCGACTTAGCGCACATTTTGCGGCAGCGCGCCACAACCCTCATCGACCGGATCCCGTGGCGCCGACGAGGGGAAATTTGATGGCCGATTATTTCGCAGACGTAAAGAAGTACGACGCCGCGGCAGATGCCGACGCGGTCGCCAAGATCGTGAAGCATTTGGGCATTGCGCTCAGAAATCGGGATTCCTCGCTGGTGTCCTGCACGGATCCCAAGGAACTCGATCGCGTCAAGGCCAACTGGGTTGCCAAAAAGCTCGGCATCGCCGACGGCAGCAAGGCGGACGCGGCCATCGAAAAGACCTGCAAGGCGATGGAGGCCGACAACACCAAGAGCCGTGTGACCTTCTATTACCTGGTCGCCAAGGACCTGGGCAAGCTCGCCAGCCTCTGAGGATCATCCTGCAGCGGCGGATGCTGGCGCGATTTTCGCGCCAGCCCCAGAGTGTAACTGTTTGTTGGAGCATTCTGCGCTTTAATATGTTCGGCCGGCAGCCAGTCGGTTATGATGGCCGGTAACCCGAATCGAGCCGAAGCCGATGCGCCAATATCTCGACCTCTTGAAGCACGTGCTGGAAAACGGCGCCGATCGCGGCGACCGGACCGGCACCGGAACGCGCTCGGTGTTCGGCTACCAGATGCGCTTTGACCTTGCGCGCGGCTTTCCGGTCACCACCACCAAGAAGCTTCATCTGAAGTCGATCGTGCATGAACTTCTGTGGTTCCTGGCGGGCGACACCAACACTAGATATCTCAACGACCACGGCGTCTCGATCTGGGACGAATGGGCCGACGAGAATGGCGACCTCGGCCCGGTCTATGGCAAGCAATGGCGCTCTTGGCCGGACGGCCATGGCGGCGCCATCGACCAGATTGCCAATCTCTTGAAGGAGATACGCAAGAATCCTAATTCCCGACGGCTGATCGTTTCGGCGTGGAACCCGGCCGAAGTGGAAGCCATGGCGCTGCCGCCCTGTCATTGCCTGTTCCAGTTCTATGTCTCGGAGGGCAGGCTCTCCTGCCAGCTCTACCAACGTTCCGGCGATATCTTTCTCGGCGTGCCGTTCAACATCGCTTCCTACGCGCTGCTCACTCTGATGGTGGCGCAGGTGACGGGGCTGAAGCCCGGCGATTTCGTCCATACGCTGGGTGACGCGCATCTTTATGCGAATCATTTCGAGCAGGCGCGCGAACAGTTGCGCCGCACGCCCAAGGCGCTGCCGACGCTATGGATCAATCCGGAGGTGAAGGACCTCTTTGCCTTCCGCTTCGAGGATTTCCGGCTGGAAAACTACCTCGCCGATGCGACAATCAAGGCGCCGATCGCGGTGTGAGCCGCAAACATCGGGCTTTTCCCGATCCTGTCTCAAATCGCTCGGCTGCTGTCCGTTCGTCGATGCCGACCACGATATCCGATGCTTTGACCTACGGCACCGGCCCGCAACGTTGCGCTGTATCCACCTCAATTGATCGTAAGCGGTGCCAACAACACGCAATGCCATTGACCGGGCCACTAACTGAGCCATTGTCCGGGCTAAGTCTGGCAAAAAGCCTTCCCTTGTTATATTCACGTGGATATATCGATTGTCAGGCTCGCGCCGATCAGATTTTCAAATCCGGGAGAGTTTCATGCTGGTGCGCAAGGGTTTCGGATTGAAGGCGGCTGCCATTGGCGGTCTCACGACGATGTTGATCGCCGCCATGCCGGTTGCCCATGCGGATGACAGACTGATCGTCTTCGCCGCCGCAAGCATGAAGAACGCACTGGATGCCGTGAACACTGCCTGCGAGGCCGATGTCGGCGAGGCGGCAACCATTTCCTATGCGGCAAGCTCCGCATTGGCCAAGCAGATCGAGGGCGGCGCGCCGGCCGATGTCTTCATCTCGGCCGACCTCGACTGGATGAAATATCTGTCCGACAAGAAGCTGACCAAGCCGGATACCGAAGTGAAGTTGCTCGGCAACCAGATCGTGCTGGTGGCGTCGAAGGATTCGTCGGTCGAAACCAGGATCGAGACGGGTTTTGATCTTGCCGTGCTGATCGGCGACGGCAGGCTTGCCATGGGCGATTTCAAGGCGGTGCCGGCCGGCAAATATGGCAAGGCGGCCCTTGAATCGCTCGGCGTCTGGTCCTCGGTGGAAGGCAAGGTGGCGCAGGCCGAGAATGTGCGCGCCGCGCTCAAGCTGGTTTCGACCGGCGAGGCAGCGCTCGGCATCGTCTACGCCACCGACGCGCACGCCGAGCCCGGCGTGAAAGTGGTCGGCACCTTCCCAGAGGATTCGCATCCGCCGATCGTCTACCCGGTTGCCCAGATGGCGGATTCGAAGGACAAGGACACGCCGGCATTCCTGAAATGCCTGCAGTCCGCCAAGGCTGGCGAACTCTTCAAGGCGCAGGGTTTCACGGTCCTTACGCCGAGCAACTGAGGCACGACGCCAAAAGATGAACTGGCTGCTGGACCTCACTCCCGACGAATGGAATGCGGTCCGGCTGTCCGTCAAGGTGGCGACAGTGGCGATGATTGCCAGCCTGCCGCCCGGCATATTGATCGCGCTTGTGCTCGCCCGTGGACAATTCTGGGGCAAGACGCTGCTCAACGGGCTGGTGCATCTGCCGTTGATCCTGCCGCCGGTGGTTGTCGGCTATCTGCTGCTGCTCTCCTTCGGCAGGCGCGGCCCGGCCGGGGCCTTTCTGGCCGAGCATTTCGGCATTGTCTTCTCCTTTCGCTGGACGGGTGCGGCACTGGCCTGCGCTGTCATGGGCTTTCCCTTGATGGTGCGGGCGATCCGGCTGTCGATCGAGGCGGTCGACCGCAGAATCGAGGCGGCAGCCGGAACGCTTGGCGCCAATCCGCTGTGGGTGTTCGGGACTATCACGCTGCCGCTGATCCTGCCCGGCCTGATCGCCGGCGCGATCTTGTCTTTCGCTAAGGCGATGGGCGAATTCGGCGCAACGATCACCTTCGTTTCCAACATCCCCAACGAGACGCAGACGCTGCCATCGGCGATCTACACGTTCACGCAGGTGCCGGGCGGCGATGCCGGCGCGCTCAGGCTGACGCTGATCTCGATCGTCATCTCGATGGCAGCACTTGTCGCGTCGGAAGTGCTGGCGCGGCGCGTCGGCAAGCGGATGGATACCGAATGACGGTCGTGGTCGATATCAGCCATCGGCTTGGCAATTTCGAGGTCGACGCCCGCTTCGAGAGCGCCGGGCGGCTGACCGCGCTGTTCGGGCCCTCGGGCTCCGGCAAGACAACGCTGATCAACATGATTGCCGGCCTTATCCGGCCCGATAAGGGGCGGATCGAGGCCGACGGCCGCGTGCTGGTCGATATTGATGCGCGCCTGTTCGTGCCGAAGCACAAGCGCCGCATCGGCATGGTGTTCCAGGATGCGCGGCTGTTTCCGCATATGAGCGTGGCCAGCAATCTGCGCTACGGCCACTGGTTCACGCCCACGGCGGAACGCTATGCGGACATGAATGCGGTGGTCGAACTGCTCGGCATCGGTCCTTTGCTCGACCGGCGGCCGGCGAACCTTTCCGGCGGCGAGAAACAGCGCGTGGCGATCGGCCGGGCGCTGCTCGCCAGCCCGAAATTGTTGCTGATGGACGAGCCGCTGGCTTCGCTCGACGAGGCCCGCAAGGCAGAAATCCTGCCTTATATCGAGCGGCTGCGCGACGAGACGAAAATCCCGATCGTCTATGTCAGCCATTCGATCTCTGAGGTGGCGCGGCTGGCAAGCGACGTCGTTGTGCTGGCGCGAGGCAAAGTCGCTGCTTGCGGCCCGACCGGGGCGATCATGCAGCGGCTCGACCTGTTGCCGGCAGAAGAGCGCGGCGAGGGCGGCGCGGTGCTGGACACCGCGGTGCTGCGCCACGACGAAGTCTTTGGCATGACCGTGCTTGGCTCTGCGGCGGGCGAGATCCGCGTGCCGCTTCTGACAACGCCGGTCGGCGCGCTGGTGCGCATCCGCATCCGTGCCCGCGATGTGATGATCGCCACCGGACAGCCGACGGGCCTCAGCGCGCTCAACATCTTGCCGGGCACGATCGTGGCGATAGAACCGGGCGAAGGGCCTACGGTCGAGATCGGCATCGACTGCAATGGCGCAACCGTGATTGCCCGGATCACCGAGCAATCACGACAGAGGCTGAAACTTCAGCTCGGTCGAAAAGTCTACGCGGTGGTCAAGACGGTAAGCTTCGACCGGGCGAACACAGGCGCCGGCTTGCCTGTCGAGGCGGATGGATAACGGGCGGATGGTTGTCGCTATATCGATTTGGAATAGCGGTATCGCTGGAGAGGTTCTAGTATGGCTGCGGCGTGACTGCGGAGGAGTGGAATGCCGTCGCTGAGCTTGCGGATAAACCTCGATCCAGAAGGGCGCATCGGGCCGGGCAAGATCGAGCTCCTGGAGCAGATCGCCGCCTTCGGCTCGATCTCGGCTGCGGCGCGCGGCATGGAAATGTCCTACAAACACGCCTGGGATCTGGTCGAGGACATGAACCGGGTGTTCGGCAAGCCGCTGGTCGCGGCGCAGACCGGTGGGAAAAAGGGCGGCGGCGCCCAGTTGACCTCGGTGGGGCTCGCGGTGGTCAGCCGCTTTCGCGCCATCGAACGGGCTGCGGCTTCCGCGGCGGCGCCGCATATGGAGGCACTGCAGGCGGAGATCGATGCCGGGTGAGGTCGGTGGAGTCTGTGCCGGCCAAGCCTACCCCTCCTACTCCTCAGGCTCGCCGGGCTTGCGCAGCAGATAGGTGTCCATGATCCAGCCCTTTTTCCGGCGGGCTTCCTCGCGTGTCTTCGCGATCTCGTCGCCGACATCGCCGAGGCGGCCGGAAATCAGGATCTCGCCGGGCGTGCCGAGATAGGCGCCCCAGTGGATGACGAGGTCCTTGTCGTCCAGCGTGTTGAAGGCGCATTTGCCGTCCAGCATGACGACGGTGCTGCCGGCATTGTCGGGCAAGCCTTCCTCGGTGAGCCGACGGCCGGTGGTGATCTGAACCGCATCGCCGATGCGGTTCAGCGCGGTTCTGTGGCTGGCGGCGAGCGCCTGGACAGCGGTGATGCCTGGGATCACCTCGAGCTCGAACTCGACATTGCCTCTCATGCGCACGCGCTCCAGGATGCGCAGCGCGCTGTCGTAGAGCGAGGGATCGCCCCAGATCAGGAAGGCGCCGCAGCCATTTTGCGAAAGCTCATCGCGGATCAGGCCTTCATAGATCGCGGCGATCGCCTCGTGCCAGTCGTCGACGGTCGAGCGATAGGAGGGGGCCGGCTCGGCCCGCACCGGCACGTCGAACTCTACGCGGCGCGAGTTTGGATTGGTGACGAATCGGTCGCAGATCTGGCGGCGCAGTTCTGCGAGATCGTTCTTCTTCGCGCCCTTGTCGGGAATGAACAGCACCTCGGCGCGGTTCAAGCCGTCGATGGCCTGCACGGTCATGTGGTCGGGATTGCCGGCGCCGATGCCGATGACGAGAAGCTTGCGCATGGCCGAACTCCTGCCCGATCGGAACGTCGGTGTCCAGACAAGCCTGGCAAGCGCCGACGAGTGCGCGGAAGGGCTTTGAAACTCCACATTGAAACGGCTAGAGTCATACCGGCATTCTCGCCAAGGGAGCTTCCATGTTCCGTTATGTCCTGACCGCAGCGCTGGCGCTCTCGGCCACGCCCGTATTCGCCAATGATTCAATCGCCGAATTGGGAACGGGCGGCCTGATCCTGTCGCGCAGCGACGCCGTCGCGATGGAGAGCGAGGATCTCTATATCTCGCCGGAAAAGGTGACGGTCGACTATGTCTTCCGCAACAACACCGACAGGGATGTCGACGCGATCGTCGCCTTCCCGATGCCCGACATCGAAGGCGATCCCAACGAGATGCCGGCGATTCCCGACGGTCAGAGCGACAATTTCCTCGGCTTCGAGGTGACGATCGACGGCGTGGTGGCAAAACCGCAGCTTGAGCAGAAGGCGTTTGCGCTCGGCATCGACATCAGCGCCGATCTGAAGGCGCATAACGTGCCGTTTTACCCGTTCGGCGACGCGGCCAAGGCGGCATTGGCAAAGCTGCCGCAAGCGGTTGCCGACGACTGGGTCGATCGCGGCCTTATCATCGAGGACACCGCCGACGACGGTTCGGGCATGAAGACCGTCTACGTGCCGTTCTGGCAATTGCGCTCGACCTATTGGTGGCGCTCGACCTTTCCAGCCAACAAGGCAGTCCGCGTCGCCCACCGCTACAAGCCGAGCGTTGGCGGCACCTCCTCGGTCAGCTTCTTCTATGACGGCCAGTTCCAGGGCCAATACGCCGCCTATAAGACCCGCTACTGCATGGACCAGACGTTCGAGAATGCGATCCGCAAGGCAGCGAAGGGCAATCCCGACGGCACTCCGAGATATTTCGAAAACCGCATCGCCTATATCCTGACCACTGGCGGCAACTGGGCGACGGGCACCATCGGCAAATTCAAGCTGACTGTCGACAAGGGCGACCCGAAGAACCTGGTCTCGTTCTGTGGCGAAAACGTCAGGAAAGTCGGGCCGACGCGTTTCGAGATGACGGCGCAAAATTTCTACCCCGAGCGCGACATCGACATTTTGCTGCTGGTGCCTACCGATAGCGGCGATGGCGGGAGCGGTGGCTGATGGACGTCGCGATCTATGTCGCCATCGCCGAAAACGGCGTGATCGGGCGCGACGGCGGTTTGCCGTGGCGACTTTCCAGCGATCTCAAGCGGTTCAAGGCCGACACGATGGGCAAACCTATCATCATGGGCCGCAAGACCTATGAAGGCATCGGCAGGCCTCTGCCTGGGAGGCTCAACGTCGTGGTCACCCGCGACAAGACCTGGCGCGCCGAGGGCGTCGAAGTCGTGCATTCGCTCGACGACGCGATCGGTCTGGCGAAGGTGCGCGGGCGCTGCATGGCAGGCGCCGACGAAATCTGCATCATCGGCGGCGGCGAGATCTATGCCCAGGCGCTGCCGCTGGCCGACCGCTTGCATGTCACCCATATCCTTGCCGCGGTCGACGGCGACGCGCATTTCCCGCCTATCGACCCGGATTCGTGGCGCATCGTCCGCTCGCAGGACATTCCTGCCGGTGAAAAGGATAGCCATGCGACACGCTATTCGGTTTACGAGCGACGCCGCGACGTGCATTGAGAGACGATAAAGGGTCGCGACGGTCCAAAACGGACGGTGACGACGACCGATCGCGTTGAAAGCGCGCCGTCGCGTCCCTATAGAAGAACCATACTGGATTTTTGCGTCGTCAGGCCGGCGCGTGAGGGAGCGAAAGGACATTCATGCCCTGGAATGACAAAAGCGGCGGAGGCGGCGGCCCATGGGGCGGCGGCAACAATCCAGGACCCTGGGGGCAGGGACCAAAGGGGCCAAGCGGTCCGCAGGGCTCGCCTCCCGATCTCGAAGACATCATCCGGCGCGGCCAGGACAGGTTGCGGCGTGCTTTGCCGGGTGGCGGTGGCGCAAGCCCAGCCGTGTTCGGGCTGATCGCGGCAGCGCTTGTCGTGCTGTGGGCGTTCAAGGCGGTTTATACCGTGCAGCCCGACGAGGTTGCGGTCGAACTCAGATTCGGCGTGCCAAAGGCTGAGCTCTCCCAGCCAGGCCTGCATTTCCATTGGTGGCCCATTGAAACGGTCGAGACCGCCGTCATCGCCGAACAACTCGTCGACATCGGTGGCGGCACGGCCTCAGGCAACGGTTCAGGCCTGATGCTCTCTGGTGACCAGAACATCGTCAATGTCCAGTTCTCTGTGGCCTATCAGGTCTCCGATCCTCGGGCCTATCTGTTCGACGTGTCCGATCCCGATGGCATGCTGCGGCAGGTCGCCGAAAGCGCCATGCGCGAAGCGGTTGGTCGACGGCCGGCGCAGGACATCTTCCGCGACGATCGCGAGGGCATTGCGGCGTCAGTGCGCGAAATCATCCAGACGACGCTGGACGGCTATAAGGCCGGCCTGAACGTCAACGCGATTTCGATCGAGGATGCCGCACCGCCGCGCGAAGTGGCCGATGCCTTCGACGAGGTGCAGCGCGCCGAACAGGACGAGGACAAGTTCGTCGAGCAGGCCAACCAGTATTCCAACCAGAAGCTCGGCCAGGCACGCGGCGAGGCCGCACAGATCCGTGAGGAGGCGGCCGGCTACAAGAACCGGGTCGTGCAGGAGGCCGAAGGCGAGGCGCAGCGCTTCATCTCGGTCTATGACGAATACGCCAAAGCGCCGGATGTGACGCGCCAGCGGCTTTATCTGGAAACGATGGAGAGGGTTCTGAAGGATTCCAGCAAGGTCATTATCGAGCAAGGCAACGGACAAGGGGTTGTTCCCTATCTGCCGCTGCCGGCATTGCAGCAGAAGGCGCCGGCGCCGGTCCTCGGAGGAACCCAGTGATGGCCAACCGTCTTCCCATCATCGCCGTCATCGCAGCGGTCATCCTGTTCCTGCTTTATTCGTCGGTCTTCGTTGTCAATGCGCGCCAGCAGGCGCTGGTGCTCAGGTTCGGCGAGATCGTCGACGTCAAGAGCCAGCCGGGCATCTATTTCAAGGCGCCGTTCGCCTTCTTCGATGCCGACAGCGTGCAGTTGATCGAAAACAGGGTGCTGCGCTTCGACCTCGACAACATCCGCGTCCAGGTTTCGGGCGGCAAGTTCTATGAGGTCGACGCCTTCATCGCCTATCGGATCTCGGATCCGCGCGTATTCCGCTCCGCTGTGTCCGGTCAGATCGAGCTGGCCGAGGCACGATTGAGGACGCGTCTCGACGCCGCCTTGCGCCGTGTTTACGGTCTGCGCGACTTCGAGGCGGCGCTCTCGGAAGAGCGAGCCGTGATGATGCGTGAAGTGCGCGATCAACTGAGGCCCGACGCCACGTCGCTCGGCCTGCAGATCGAGGATGTCCGCATTCGCCGAACCGATTTGACGGCGGAAGTCTCGCAACAGACATACGACCGCATGAAGGCTGAGCGTCTGGCCGAAGCCGAGCGGCTGAGGGCGCGCGGCAACGAGGCGGCGCAGCGCATAAGGGCTCGCGCCGACCGCGAGGTGGTGGAGATCGTCGCCGAGGCACGGAGGGAGTCTGAAATCCTGCGTGGTGAAGGCGAAGCTCAACGCAGCGCCACCTTCGCGGACGCCTACCAGCGCGATCCGGCCTTCTTCGGCTTTTACCGGTCGATGAATGCCTACGGCACGGCGCTGGATAATACCGGGACGACGATGGTGCTGTCGCCGAATTCGGAATTCTTCCGTTTCTTCCGCAACCCTGCCGGCGCGGATACACCGACAGCGCCGCCCGCAGCATCTGCTGCGCCGGCAGCGCAGCCAGGCACCGGCCAGTAACGGCCGGTGCAGGATTTTCTGGCGGCAATAGGCTTGGTTCTCGTCGTAGAGGGCCTGGTCTATGGCGGCTTTCCTGGCCTCGCCAAGAAACTTGCCGGCGAAGTTCTGTCGATGCCGGAGAGTGCGCTGCGGATCGCCGGGCTGATCGCAATCGCCGTTGGCGTCGGCATCGTCTGGCTGGTGCGTGGTGGGTGACGTGATCGGACTATGATTTCGGATAACGGAGGATTTATCCTATGCCGATAGCCATAGCCGCAAACGTGCCGTATTTCTTGCCAACATGACTCGACGCAGCGTTTTCGGCGAGCGCTTTTCCTTTCTGAGACACCGGGAGACTTCTCGATGACATCCAACAGCTTTTTGCGCGCGGCGAGGCGGACGTTCACTTCGGGTGCTGCAGCACTTCTTATTGGCGCCGCTACCGTCCCGTCGCTGGTGACGCCGACGGCCGCCGCGGATGGCCCGGCTTCGGTCGCCGATCTCGCGCAGGGCCTGCTGGGTGCCGTGGTCAACATATCGACCTCGCAGAGGGTGAAGGGCACGGAGGGGCCTGGCGCGGTGCCGATGCCGCAGCTTCCAGAGGGCTCGCCCTTTCAGGATTTCTTCGACGATTTCTTCAAGAACCGTCCCGGCGAACAGGGCGATCGCTCGCAAAAGGTGCAGTCGCTGGGCTCCGGCTTCGTGGTCGACGCCGAGCAGGGCATCGTGGTGACGAATAACCACGTGATCGCCGATGCCGACGACATCGAGGTGAATTTCTCAGACGGCGTGACGCTAAAGGCGACGCTGGTCGGCACCGACACCAAGACCGACGTGGCGGTGCTGAAGGTCGATCCGAAAGGGCACAAACTGACGGCGGTGAAATTCGGCGATTCCAGCAAGATGCGTGTTGGTGACTGGGTGATGGCGATCGGCAATCCGTTCGGCCTTGGCGGCACCGTAACGGTGGGCATCGTCTCGGCCCGCAACCGCGACATCAATTCCGGTCCCTACGACGATTTCATCCAGACCGATGCCGCGATCAACCGCGGCAATTCCGGCGGACCGCTGTTCAACAGCAGCGGCGAGGTAATCGGCATCAATACGGCGATCATCTCGCCGTCCGGCGGCTCGATCGGCATCGGCTTTTCCATTCCCTCGCAGCTCGCGTTGGGCGTCGTCGACCAACTCCGTCAATTTGGCGAGACGCGGCGCGGCTGGCTCGGCGTGCGCATCCAGCCGGTGACGGACGACATTGCCGAAAGCCTGGGCATGGCGACGGCCAAGGGCGCGCTGGTCGCTGGCGTCATCAAGGGCGGACCCGTCGACAACGGCACCATCCTGGCGGGCGACGTCATCATCAAGTTCGACGGCAGGGACGTCAATGAAATGCGCGACCTGCCGCGTGTCGTCGCGGAAAGCTCGGTCGGCAAGGCTGTCGACGTGGTCATCGTGCGCAAGGGTGTCGAGCAGACCGTGAAGGTGACGCTCGGCCGGCTCGAAGATGGCGAAAAGCTTGCCAGCAGCGAGGACGGCAGCACCGATCAGGACAATGGCGACAAGGCGCCTGCCGTTTCGACGGCTTCCGTGCTCGGCATGACCGTTGGCGAGCTCAACGACGAGACGCGGACGAAATTCGGCATCGCCGCCGAAGTCTCCGGCGTCGTCATCACCGAGGTCACCAAGGATTCGGCCGCCGCCGAACGCGGCATCCAGGCCGGCGAGGTGATCACCGAGATCGCGCAGGAATCGGTCGCCACGCCCAAGGATGTCATGGACCGGATTGCCGCATTGAAGGAGCAGGGACGCAAGAACGCCCTGCTGATGCTGGCGTCGAAGACCGGCGAGTTGCGGTTTGTGACGATCCGGATGGATTGAGTCTGGTAGCTTCACAGGCACGTTGAAACATCCCATGGGATGTACTATTTTGACCTGTGAAGCGGATCGCATTGGACACAAACGTTCTGACCGCAGGTCTGCGCAGCAGGAATGGTGCGTCATTTGCCGTTTTGCGGTTGGTCGCAAATCGACAGCTTTGCCCATTGGTGACAACAGCACTGTTTCTTGAATATGAAACCGTGCTGACCCGCCCTGAGCAACGGGCAATTCACGGATTGTCGCTTGCAGATCTGGATCGTTTGCTGGCCGGCTTCGCTGTCTTGGCAGAGCCGGTCGAACTGCACTTTCTCTGGCGCCCGCAATTGAATGATCCGAAGGATGAGATGGTGCTTGAGGCAGCGATCAATGGTCGGGCAGACGCATTGGTCACTCACAATCGCCGCGATTTTGTGAATGCGGCAGGCCGTTTTGAAGTTCCAGTCGTCAGCCCCGCCGAATTGTTAGAAGGATTTCGAACATGAGCAAGGCGACTTATCCGTTGAAACTTCCCTTGTCGATCAAGGAGGCGGCTGCACGTCTGGCAAAGGCTGATGGTGTGTCGCTGAACCAGTGGATCGCTTCGGCTGTGGCGCAAAAGGTGGGAGCCATGGAGACAGCGGCCGATTTCCTGCGTCGACGGGCTGGTGATGCATCGGGCGATGATTTCTCGAAAGTGCTCGATCGCGTCGGCGTCAAACCGCCGCAACCCGGCGACGAGCTTCCGTTTGACAAGCACTGATTAGGGTCGGTTTTTTCGCCAATCCTTGGCTGTCAGCCTGTAGAACACATGCTGCTTGAGCGCGGCGTGGCTGTCCGGAATGCCGGGGTGGTCGAAATCGCTGGCCGGGTCGGCGATCATGCCCAGGCGCTTCATGACCGCGGTGGAACGGTGATTATCCCTAACGGCGAAGGACACGATTTCGTCGAGGCCAAGCGTTTCGAAGCCATAGGCGAGCCACGCTTCGGCCGCCTCGGTGACATAGCCATGGCCCCAGAATTCGGGCGCCAGCCGCCAGCCGATCTCGACGGTGCCGGCGGGCAGGAAGGGCAAATGATCGGTATCGAGGAGGCCGACGAAGCCGATGCATTGGCGCGTTTCAATTATCTCGGCGGCAGCGAAACCGTAGCCATCCTCGGCGATCCAGGCGCGGAACTCGTCCATTTTGGCGTCCGCGGCAGCGCGGTCGCGGCGAAATGGAAAGAATTCCATGACGCGTTCGTCGGAATTGATCCGGTGGAAGAGCTCGCGGTCGCGATCCTCCCAGTTGCGCAGGATTAGCCGCTCGGTGCGGATCGGCGTCACTCTACAAACTCCTCCCGCCGGTAGCCCTGCAGATAGAGAAGCGCGGTCAGGTCGCCGTGGTCGATGCGGAATTTTGCCTCCGCCGCCACGACAGGCTTGGCATGAAGTGCCACACCCGCGCCGGCAAGGCGGATCATGTCGAGGTCGTTGGCGCCGTCGCCGACAGCAATGGCGTCTGCGGTCGTCAGCCCCAGGCGGGCCGAAATCTCGAGTAGCGCATCGGCTTTGGCGGCGCGCCCCAGGATCGGCTCGGCCACCAGCCCGGTGAAGTGGCCGCCCTGCTCGATCAGCCGATTGGCGCGGTTCTCCTGAAAGCCGAGCATGGCGGCGATGCGTGCGGTGAAGACGTTGAAGCCACCCGACACGAGCGCAGTCCATGCGCCATTGGCGCGCATGGTCTGGACAAGCGCGCGGCCGCCGGAAGCCAGCGTCAAGCGGTTGGTGATGACGTGGTCGACCACGGCAGTGTCGAGGCCTTTCAGCAGCGCCACCCGCTCGCGCAAGGCCGGCTCGAAAGCGATCTCGCCATTCATCGATCGCGCCGTGATGGCGGCGACGTAATCCTTGACGCCGATCTCGTCGGCAAGCTCGTCGATGCACTCCTGATCGATCATCGTGGAATCCATATCGGCGATAAGGATTTTCTTTCGCCTTGCCTCGACCTGCTGAACGATCACGTCGACCGGTTCGGGTGCGAGCACGGCGCGCAGGCTGGCGGTCGTTTCAGCGGCTCCGGCCGCCTCGGGCAAAGCGAATTCGCAGGCGATGCTTTCGGCCAGCCAGCGAACAGTGCTTGCGCCGACCGACCGTGACGCCATATTCGCAAGCGCCGGCGACAATGCGCGGCCGGCGGGATGGGATACGAGCGTGGCGATCAGCGGCATCGAAAATTCCGGCGGGCAGGCGGGCGAGGGCCGCGTTGAGAACGCGATCCTGATAGCCGGGCCGACCGCCAGCGGCAAGTCCGCTCTCGCGCTCGATCTCGCCGAGCGCAAGGGCGGCGTCATCGTCAACACCGATTCCATGCAAGGCTATTCTGTGCTCGACGTGCTGACGGCGCGGCCGACCGCTGCCGAACTCGCTCGCGTCCCGCATTATCTCTACGGGCATGTTCATCCCTCCATCGCCTATTCCACCGGCGCCTGGCTGCGCGACGTGATGAAGCTCATCGACGAGGGCACGCTCTCAGAGCGGCCGGTGATTTTCGTCGGCGGCACCGGGCTTTATTTCCGGGCGCTTGCGCAAGGCATTTCGGAAATGCCCGACATTCCGCAGCCGATCCGTGACCGCTGGCGCTACGAACTCCGGGAGCAGGGCGCGGCCAAGCTTCACCGCATCTTGCTGCGCGAGGATTCCGCAGCAGGCATGATGCTGAAGCCGACCGATGGCCAGCGCATCGTGCGGGCGTTGGAGGTGCTCGACGCGTCAGGCCGTTCCATCCTGGAATGGCAGGCGGCGCGCGGCCGGCCGTTGATCGACAGGGACAGCGCACGCTTCTTCGTGATCGAACCGGACCGGGCGGCGCTGGTGGAGCGGATCGAGGCGCGGTTCGACCGCATGCTGGAGAAGGGCGCCCTCGATGAGGTCAAACAGCTCACCAGCCTTGGTCTCGATCCCGATTTGCCGGCGATGAAGGCGATCGGCGTTCGCGAACTCCAGGCCGCAATGGCCGGGGAGTTGAGTTTTCCCGAAGCGATCGGGCGCGCAAAGATCGCGACGCGACAATATGCCAAGCGCCAGGCGACCTGGTTCAGGCATCAGTTGGGTCCGGAATGGCTGAGACTGCGCCCCGGTGATCGTGTGGGATCCACGATCTCGGATCCCCTTTCCAGTGCAACCTGAAAAGTTGATCTTGGGGGGAGACTTCCCGTCGAAGTTGTCCTAGTTAACCGTCCGTAAGGCCCTCCATGCCATAAGGTCTGTGGGAATTTTCCAACGGGGAGCAGATGCGTTTTCACAAGGCGGAATCAGCCTTTTTCGTCTTCATCTTCGTGATCCTGGCCGCCGGCCTGGTGACGCTTCACGCCTATGGGCTTCTGCAGGCCTTCGCGGCCGAGAGTGTTACGCCTTCCGGGGTTGAGAAGATCATCTATCTCAACAAGCTGTTGTTTGCGACCGGCGTTCTTTTGGCGACTGCACTGTTCTTCGGCATTTTCTTCATCTACCCACTGATCCGCAAGCAGGCGACGGAAGAAGGCAAGCTGCGCGCCATGACGGTTTCACTCAGCGCCCGTTCGGAAACGCTGGAGCATGCGGCGCTGACCGACAGCCTGACCGGCATGCAGAACCGGCGCTATTTCGACGATGCACTGAAGGAATATCTCGAGGAATTCCGCCGCATCGAGAAGCCGGTCGGGCTGATGATCCTTGATCTCGACCATTTCAAGCAGGTCAACGACACCCACGGCCATGATGTCGGCGACGAAGTGTTGCGGGCGGTCGCCAATTGTCTCAAGGACATGACGCGCTATCACGACGTGGTTGCGCGCCTGGGTGGCGAGGAATTCGCAGTAGTCACCCCCAACATGGACGCCGAACTGCTGTCCAAATTCGCCGAGCGCATCCGCAAGGCGATCGCCAACATGTCGATACTGTCAGGCAATGTTCGCCTGAAGATCACCACCAGCGTCGGCCTCGCCGTCTGGGATCGCAAGGAAACCGCCGAAGAATTCTATCGCCGCGCGGATCGCCAGCTTTA
Source organism: Mesorhizobium sp. M6A.T.Cr.TU.014.01.1.1 (assembly GCF_004022765.1). Classification (NCBI taxonomy): domain Bacteria; kingdom Pseudomonadati; phylum Pseudomonadota; class Alphaproteobacteria; order Hyphomicrobiales; family Phyllobacteriaceae; genus Mesorhizobium; species Mesorhizobium sp. M6A.T.Cr.TU.014.01.1.1. Next base: position 50,206 of record NZ_RZPG01000019.1, on the reverse strand, counting down.
TGAGGCCAAGAGGCAAGGCCGCAACCGCGTCTGCGCCTGAAATCCCTGAGAAGAATTCATGAGGCCGGCCGACTGACGCAGCTTTCTGCGCTACTACAGCGCCGCGCGTCCTTTGGACGCGCAAAGGATGCTGTAGCACTTTTAGTTTGCGCATGATCCTTTCCGAAAATCGATTCCGATTTTCGGGGTCATGCGCGTGCTCACGGACTCGAATGTCCGCTCCGCTCCGGTTCTCGTCATTCGATTCGGACTGATGAATTCCCTTCCGGGATTTATCCAAGCTCCGAGACTGACAAAGTCTTCAGGATTTATTCGCTGCTGGGCTCAATCGTTCTGCGGGCGCAGGCCGAAGGTTGCGGGTTTCAGGCCATAGCGCATGTCGAAATCGTCGTCCGGCTGGACGCGTGCGACAGTCGGGGCGGGTGGCTTGCGATAGTTGGGATCGCCGGCCTGCCGGTTTGAATCGACGACTTCGGCGAAGGCCATCGCCTGCTGCGGTTTTGGCACGTTGCGTAGCCTTTCGACGATCGCCACCAGATCGACATCGTTGCCGATCTCGGACGGCAAGGCTTCCTCGCGCTTGGCCGTGCCGGGGATCAGATCCGCGGACAGTTTTTCGAATTTCAGCCGCATGGTCGTCGCCACGCCTTCCCCGAAGGCGATGGCTTCGCGCTGGCCCATCGAAGACAGGAACGCCAGCGTCGAGGCCGAGGAATCGGCGATCGCCGAGCGGACGATCGCCTGGTCCTGCTCGTTGGCGAGCCGCATGGCGAAGAAGGTCGAGCACTGCGACAGGATGGTGGGATCGAGCTCGCCCGGGCGCTGGGTAACGACACCAAGATAGCAGCCATATTTGCGGCCTTCCTTGGCGATGCGCGACAGCGCGTGCCGGGTCGGTGCAAAACCGAGGCGCGGATCGGCCGGCATATAGCGGTGGGCTTCCTCGCACAGCAAAAGCAATCGCAGCCGGCCTTCGCTCCACAACGCTAGGTCGAAGGCCAGGCGCGCCAGCACCGAGCAGACCGAATTGACCACTTCCGACGGCATGCCGGCCATCTCGAAGCAGGTCACCGGGCGACCGTGATGCGGCACGCGAAAAATATTGCCGATCGTCTCGTGGATAGTGTCCTCGATCAGCCGCGAGTTGAACATGAAGCGGTAGCGCGGATCCGAGGCCGCCGATTCGATGCGCGTCTTCAGCGATTTGAGAGTGGGGCGGTCGTTCTTGCTTTCCAGCAGTCCCATGCGCTCGTCGATCTGCTTGATGAGATCGACAACGCGATAGGGCACCGGCGTGTCCGCGGTCAGCGCATCGCTGCCGCGCCTGAGATAGCCGCCCGAATTCGGATTGCGGTACAGGTTCTTGGCGGCGGGTATGAGATCGCGCAAGGCATCGATCTCTTCCGGCACGGTCTCGCGGCCGCGAAACAGCACTTCGGCAAATTCCTCGAGCTTGAACATCCAGAAGGGCAGGTCCAGCGTCGTCGAATCGACCCTGACGCAGTGTTCGGGCAAGGATGCGGCGAACTCGTTGTGCGGATCGAGGATAAGGACGCGCAGGTCGGGCCGGGCGGCGATCGACTTGCGCAAAAGCAGCGAGACGGCGGTGGATTTGCCGACGCCGGTGGTGCCGACAATGGCGAAGTGGCGCGCCAGCGTGTCGTCGATGGCGATGTTGGCGTCGATCGCCTCGTCCTGTGACAGCGTGCCGATGGTTATCGAATGACGTCCGGCGAGATCATAGACCGCCTGCAGGTCGCGGCTGCGAATGCGGTGGGCGATGGCGCCGATATGCGGGTAGGTGGTGATGCCGCGGTCGAAAATCGGCTTGGCGCCGGGCTCGGCGCCGTCGCGCACCTCGCCGATAAGCTCGATGCTAACCTCGATCGGGTTCTGGCCTTCATTGCTCCAGGCGCGATCCGACTTGCCGATCTCGTAGACCAGGCCGACCGTTCGCGTGGTGCCAAGATTGATGGAGATCATCTTGCCGACGCTCCAATGGCCGGTGACCGTGCCTTCGACATCGGCGGCATAGGCGCTGATGGTGGCGCGCGCTCCGTCGCACTGGACGACATTGCCCAGAATGCGCTTGTCGTTCTGCTCCGCCTTGCGGCGCTCCTGCAATGTCGGCTCTCCAACGGAGGCTTCGCGGTCGACGAACATGGACAGGCTGCTTCCTATTTCCCCAGGCGATCGACCTTACCTCGGCGGGGTTAAGGTGGGGTGAGGTCGGATGGTGTAGGGGGCATTAAGCCATTCGCGAAAATTGAACCGATCGGCCCCTTGCTCGAATCCGTAATTTCGATATACCGGATTAATGACTGTTATAGCGAACGATATCTCCTCGACCATCGGCAGAAGAATACGCGCCGAAAGGGCTTTGAAGAACTGGTCACTGGCGGAGCTCGCGGACCGCTCCGGCGTGTCTAAGGCCATGCTCAGCACGATAGAGCGCGGCAAGACGAGCCCGACCGCAGCACTTCTGGTGCGCATCGCAGCGGCCTTCGGCATGACGCTTTCCACCCTCATCGCGCGGGCGGAGTTGCAGGGCGGCGGGCTGCTTCGCCAAAGCGATCAGCCGGTCTGGCGCGATCCCGCCACCGGCTATATCAGGCGGCATCTTTCGCCGGTCTCGGACATGCCGCTCGAACTGATCCGGGTGCAATTGCCGGCGGGAGCCAAGGTGAGTTTTCCGGCCGCGTCCTACGCCTTCATCAGACAGCAGATCTGGCTGATTTCCGGACGGCTGGAATTCACCGAGGGCGATGTCGTGCATAGTCTCGAACCCGGTGACTGCCTGGCGCTTGGCGCGCCGTCGAATTGCACCTTCCATGCTCCTGGACCGGACGCCGCCGACTATTTGGTTGCGCTGGCAAGAGGCTGAACGCATGGCACGCCGTCCCAAACGCTCCGACAATGGGGGACCGCCACTCGACGACTACAAGGGCCCCCCATGGGGCAAGGGCGACCCTTATATCTTCCTTGCCTGGCAGGCTGCGCATGCCAAGGCGTGGAAGGCGCCGAGCCGCGACGTGATGCTGATGCGGATGGAAAAGGCCGAGCGGCTGGGCCTGACCTATGAGGAATATACGCTCGAAATCCTGGAACGCGGGCTGCATCTGCAGCCAAAGGACACCGATCGCATCGCCGCGATCAAGGCAGCACGAAAGCGACGCCGAGTCAGTCGTCTGGATTGACGGCTGGAACACGCAGATCGCTCCACGCAGTCAAAGGACATCGCACGCATGAGCTCCATCGAAATCAAGGCTCTGACTCAGGCTGCGGGAGCCCAGGCAATGTTGGTCGATATGCTGATCGAGACGGTTGCGGCCGGCGGATCAGTCAGTTTCATGCATCCGCTGGCGCCGGAAGCGGCAGGCGCCTTCTGGACCAGATCGCTTATGGCCGCGGCAAGAGGCGAACGAGCGGTGCTCGCCGCCTGGGATGGCGAGGCTCTGGTCGGCACCGTCACCTTGCTGCTCGACTGTCCTCCCAACCAGCCGCACCGGGCCGAGATCGCCAAGCTGATGACCCGTGTCGATCATCGCGGCAAGGGCGTGGCTACCGGCCTGATGCGGGCGGCCGAAAGCCTCGCTGTCGAGAAAGGCCGCACGTTGCTGGTCCTGGATACAGCGGCAGAGGAGGGCGCCTCCGGCCTCTATGAGAGGCTGGGATTCACGCTAGCCGGCGAAATACCGGACTACGCGTTGAAGCCGCATGGCGGGCTGACCGGTACGCTTATCTACTGGAAGCGCATCGCCCAGTCCCGGTGACTGCTCTGAATTTCTATCCCTTGTGATGGACCTGCTGCAGCCCGTAGACCGGCGTTGCGATGCCTTCGTGCCGCGCCTTCAACTGCAGCGACAGGAATTGCGAATAGTGGCGCGACTGGTGCAGATTGCCGCCATGGAACCACAGTGCTTCCTGTTGCGTCGGCTTCCACATATTGCGCAATTCGCCCTCCCAGGGGCCGGGATCCTTGGTAGTGTTGGAGCCGAGGCCCCAGCATTTTCCGACCTTATCGGCAACGTCCCTGGATATCAGGTCGGCCGCCCAGCCGTTCATCGAGCCATAGCCGGTGGCGTAGACGATGAGGTCGGCCGGCAGGTCCGATCCGTCGCTAAGCAGGACCGAATGCTCCCGGACCTCCTTGACCTCGACGCCGCTTTTCAGCTTGATCGAGCCATCGATGATGAGGTCGGAAGCACCGACATCGATGTAGTAGCCTGAGCCGCGCCTGAGATATTTCATGAACAGGCCGGAATCGTCATCGCCCCAGTCGAGCATGAATCCTGCCCTTTCCAGCCCCTCGTAGAATTTGGCGTCGCGCTTCTTCATCTCGGCGTAGGCCGGGATCTGGAATTCATGCAGGATCTTGTAGGGCAGGGACGCAAAGACGAGGTCGGCCTTGGCCGTGGTCATCCCGCCTTGCACGGCTTTTTCCGAGTAGAGCGAACCCAGTCCGATTTCCATCAGCGTGTCGGATCTGGAGATATGGGTGGTCGAGCGCTGCACCATGGTGACATCGGCGCCGGCCTCCCAAAGGGCTGCGGCGATGTCATGGGCTGAGTTGTTCGAGCCGATGACGACGGCGCGCTTGCCGGCATAGGCATCGGGGCCGGGGTGCTTGGAGGAATGATGCTGATCACCCTTGAAGTTGTCCATGCCCTTGAATTTCGGCAAATTGGCCTTGCCTGACTGTCCCGTCGCCAGCACCAGATGCTTCGGCTTCAACGTGATATCTTTGCCGTCGCGGTGGACGATGACGGTCCATTCCTTCTTCTTGTCGTCATAGGTGGCGCTCTTGGCCTCGGTCGAGGACCAGTAATTCAGCTCCATGACCTTGGCGTACATTTCCAGCCAGTCGCCGATCTTGTCCTTGGGCGAGAAGACCGGCCAGTTCTTCGGAAAATCGATATAGGGCAGATGATCGTACCAGACCGGGTCGTGCAGGCAGAGCGACTTGTAACGCTTGCGCCATGAATCGCCGGCGCGCTCGTTCTTCTCGACGATGATGGTCGGCACGCCGAGCTGCCGCAACCGGGCACCGAGCGCGATGCCGCCCTGGCCGCCGCCGACGATGAGCGTGTGGGGCTGACTGATAAAGCCGAGTTCAGTCGCCTCCTTCTCGCGCTCCTCCTTCCAGGTTGGACGATTTTTGCCGTGACCGTGCTTGGCGCCCAACGGCCGGGCGAAGCCGGCGGGTTCCTCATGGCCCTTCAGCTCGACCATGGTGGTGAGCAGCGTCCAGATCTTACCGTTCTTCAGTCTGATATGGCCGAAGCCGCGCGCAACCTCCGTTTCGAAGCTGATCCAGCCCTCCAGCAGCTCGCCGCTTTCGCTGGCGTCCTCGCCCTTGGCGATCGCCCAGTTCGAAGGTTTTGTCTTCGCCAACTGGCTCATCAGCATGTCGCGCACCTGGTCGCGACCTTCCATGGTCTTGATGTTCCAGGTGAAGGTCACTAGGTCGCGCCAGTAGCAGTCTTCCTGAAAGCACCCGACCGCCTTGTCGATGTCGCCGGCGGCGAGCGCTGCGCCGAATTGGTCGAGCAGGTCGGTCAGTTTCTGGGCTGGGGCCTTGTCGAGCATCAAATTTCCTCCCGTGAAGTCCTGGTCGTCATCGTGGCTTTGCCGGACCCTCCCAGCCCGGTTGGCCTGAGTATCGCGGCAAACTATGCGCCGCGTCACGTCGTCAAATAGTTTGGCGTGGTTTCAATGGCTTATCGGGACGATCGCGGACACTGATCCTGCCGGCGGTCGTACCGGAACGGTGGTTCAACGCGATGGGCGCCAACGGGCCTGTCTGACACGGCCAACCGCCCCGAACCGTTTTGGCGTCCTGCACATTGGCCGTTGACAGCGGCGCAAAACCAATTCTATTGTCCGCCACCATGAAAACGGCACTCATTCTCGTAGTAGGAAAGCGCGTGGGCAAGGCGGTGTAACCGCCGGGCGAAAACCTCCCATGCGCACACACAGGCTCCCTCGGGGGCCTTTTTTATTGCCCGAAACACGACTAAACGACCAGCAATCGCCTGATGGCGGACAGTACGGGACCAGACCGATGAGCAGTGGACAGAACGAGCGGCGCGAAATGACCGGCGCCGAAATGGTGGTGCAGGCGCTGAAGGACAATGGCGTCAAGCATGTTTTCGGCTATCCGGGCGGCGCGGTTCTCCCGATCTATGATGAGATCTTCCAGCAGGATGAGGTCGAGCACATCCTTGTCCGTCACGAGCAGGGCGCGGGCCATGCGGCGGAGGGCTATGCGCGCTCGACCGGCAAGGCCGGCGTCATGCTGGTGACTTCGGGGCCGGGCGCCACCAATGCGGTGACGCCGCTGCAGGATGCGCTGATGGATTCGATCCCGCTGGTCTGCCTGACCGGCCAGGTGCCGACATCGCTGATCGGCTCGGATGCCTTCCAGGAGTGCGACACGATCGGCATCACGCGGCCCTGCACCAAGCACAATTGGCTGGTGAAGGACGTCAACGAGCTCGCGGCAATCATCCACGAGGCGTTTCATGTCGCGACGACAGGACGTCCCGGTCCGGTCGTCGTCGACATCCCGAAGGACGTGCAGTTCGCCAAGGGCATCTATGTGCCGCCGCAGACGGCGCCGCGCACGAGCTATCAGCCTAAGGTCCAGGGCGACCTGGAAAAGATCAAGGCGGCGGTCGAACTGATGGCCAACGCCAAAAGGCCGATCCTCTATACGGGCGGCGGTGTCATCAATTCCGGCTCGGAAGCCAGCCATTTGCTGCGCGAACTGGTCGACCTCACCGGCTTCCCGATCACCTCGACACTGATGGGCCTCGGCGCCTATCCGGCTTCGGGCAAGAACTGGATGGGCATGCTCGGCATGCACGGCACCTATGAAGCCAACATGGCGATGCATGATTGCGACGTCATGGTCTGCATCGGCGCGCGCTTCGACGACCGTATCACCGGCCGGCTCACCGCGTTCTCGCCGAACTCGAAGAAGATCCATATCGATATCGATCCGTCCTCGATCAACAAGAACGTCCACACCGATGTGCCGATCATAGGCGACGTCGGCCGGGTGCTGGAGGATCTGGTGCGGCTGTGGCGGGCGACTGCCAAGGCCGACAAGAAGGCGCTCCACCCGTGGTGGGAGCAGGTCGCGAAATGGCGCGCGCGGGATTCGCTTGCCTACAAGATGAACCACGACGTTATCATGCCGCAATATGCCGTCCAGCGGCTCTACGCGCTGACCAAGGACATGGACACTTACATCACCACCGAGGTCGGCCAGCACCAGATGTGGGCGGCGCAGCACTATCATTTCGAGAAGCCGAACCGCTGGATGACCTCCGGTGGGCTCGGCACGATGGGCTACGGCCTGCCGGCGGCGCTCGGCGTGCAGATCGCACACCCGGATGCGCTGGTCATTGATATTGCCGGCGATGCCTCGGTGCAGATGACGATGCAGGAGATGAGCGCGGCGGTGCAGCACGACGCACCGATCAAGATCTTCATCCTCAACAACCAGTATATGGGCATGGTGCGGCAGTGGCAGCAGCTTCTGCACGGCAACCGGCTGTCGCATTCCTACACCGAGGCGATGCCGGATTTCGTCAAGCTCGCCGAAGCCTATGGCGGCCATGGCATTCGCTGCGAGAAACCGGACGAGCTGGACGACGCGATCAAGGAGATGATCGCGGTGAAGAAACCGGTGATCTTCGACTGTCGGGTCGCCACACTTGCCAACTGCTTCCCGATGATCCCGTCGGGCAAGGCGCATAACGAGATGCTTCTGCCGGACGAGGCGACCGACGAGGCGGTGGCCAACGCCATCGACGCCAAGGGCAGGGAACTGGTGTAGCCCCCAGGCCGAGGCAGGGCTTGTTGGAAGAAGCCGTGCGGAAACAGAGAATTAGCTCAAAAGTTTGAAATCGAGATTCATGTCATGAACGCACAGCTTCAACCGACCGGCTCCGCCTATTTCATCGCCAAGGAAACGGAAAAGCCGGAGACTCACACGCTTTCCGTGCTGGTCGACAATGAGCCGGGCGTGCTGGCCCGGGTCATCGGCCTGTTCTCCGGACGCGGCTACAATATCGAAAGCCTGACGGTCTCCGAAACCGAGCATGAGAAGCATTTGTCGCGCATCACCATCGTGACGCGCGGCACGCCGCATGTGCTGGAGCAGATCAAGCACCAGCTCGAGCGCATCGTGCCGGTGCACCGTGTCGTCGATCTCACCGTGCGCTCGCATGAGCTCGGCCAGGATCGGCCTCTGGAGCGCGAGCTCGCGCTGGTGAAAGTGGCCGGCACCGGCGAAGCCCGCGTCGAGGCGCTGAGGCTGGCCGATGCCTTCCGCGCCAGCGTCATCGACGCCAACACCGAGCATTTCATCTTCGAGATCACCGGCAAGGGTTCCAAGATCGACCAGTTCATCGCCATCATGAAGCCGCTCGGCCTGGTCGAAATCTGCCGCACCGGCGTGGCGGCGTTGAACCGCGGTCCACAGGGGATGTGATCATGCGGCGCTTTGGGTCCAGTGCTCTGGCGCCACCTGTATTTATTCTGTCGCCTTGATCCTGATCTTCTGGCCCGGCCGCCGTGAGGTGGCCTTTGTGCGTCTGAGGTAAAAGGACAATATTGCTGATCTGCTTGGGAGGAAGCCCATGACCCTCGACGCATTCTTCGCCCTGCTGGTCTACGCCTTCGTGACCTCGATCACGCCGGGTCCGAACAACTTCATGCTTCTGGCTTCCGGTGTGAATTTCGGTTTCGCCAGAACCATTCCGCATATGCTGGGCATCAGCATCGGCTTCCTCGTGCTGTTGCTGGCCGTCGGCTTCGGTCTGGGCGCCGTGCTGACTGCGTTTCCGGTGCTGCATACCGGGTTGAAGATCGCGGGCGGCGTCTACCTGCTCTATCTCGCGTGGAAGATCGCCATGTCGCGTTCGCTCAGCGGCAAGGGCGAGGCTAAGGCGCGACCGATGCGCTTCATCGATGCGGCAGCATTCCAGTGGGTCAATCCCAAGGCTTGGGTGATGGCGATCACCGCCATGGCCGTCTATGCCATTCCGGAGCATCCATTTCTTTCGGTGGCGTTGATCTCGATAGCCTTCACCGTCGTCAACCTGCCGAGCGTTTCGGCGTGGGCAGGTTTCGGCATGGCGCTGCGCGGTTTTCTGTCTGATCCGGTGCGGCTGAAATGGTTCAACATCGCCATGGGCGTGCTGCTGGCGGCGACGCTGTGGCCGATGCTTCGGTAACTGCCGCTTTATTGTGCGCTGCACATTAAATCTTCGTAATGCCGGGTTTGGCACTTTTTCGCCTTCGGCGCCTTCTATCTATCTGGTGAAACCGCGGCATCAGGCTGCGAGTTATGCCAGATATGACCACCGAACCACGGCGTGTCGGATAGAAGGCTTTTTGGCGATGCGTGGAAAGATCGTGCTTGCGGTGCTTGCGGTCGCCTGCCTTGTCGCGGCCGGGCTCTATCTTTCGCCCACGGCAACGGACAAGGTCCGGCAGATGCTGTCAGCGGAGCAGGCGGCGCCTAACAAACCGGCGGCCGCCGCAAATGCCGCACGTTCTACCTTGGTGGTTGCCGCCACCGCTTCGAAGGCCGACTTCCCGATCCGGCGCTACGCCATCGGCTTCGTATCCTCCCCCGCCGTGGTCAGCGTGAACGCGCGGATCTCGAGCCAGATCACATCGATCGCCGTCAAGGACGGGCAAATGGTGAGGGCTGGCGACCTTCTGTTCTCGCTGGACGATCGTGCGCTGAAGGCGCAATTGGCCCGTGACCAGGCGACACTCGCCAAGGACCAGGCGTTGCTTGCAAGTGCCACGGCGGATCTTCAGCGCGCCAAGAATCTTGTCGCCAGGCAGGCCGGCACGCAGCAGACCTACGATCAGGCGATCGCCGCGCAGAAGTCCGCCGCGGCCACGGTCGATGCCGACAAAGCGACGATCGATGCGGACGAGGTCCAGCTTGGCTTTGCCACGATCACGGCGCCGATTTCCGGCAGGCTGGGCGCGGTCAGCGTCACGATTGGCGATCTCGTCACCACCAGCAACGGCAACAGCACGTCGACCCCGCTGGTGACCATCACCCAGGTGGACCCGCTGCAGGTGAACTTCAATCTTCCGGAAAGCGATCTTGCCTTGCTGCACAAGGCGCTGGCGGCGCCGCAGGAAGGCGCAGTCACTCTGACCAGGGACGGTGACCCGACACTGATCGGCAAGGGAACCCTCGATTTCGTCGATTCCAGCGTCGACACCGCCTCCGGCACGATCGCAACCAGGGCCAGCGTGCCCAATGCCGATCTTTCGCTGTGGCCGGGCCAATATGTGAATGTCGTGCTTGATGCCGGCATCATGCCGGAAATGACCTCCGTTCCCACGGTTGCGGTCCAGCCCAGCCAGAAGGGGCCGTTCGTCTATGTGATCAAGCCTGACAAGACGGTGGAGATGCGGCCCGTGCAGGTCGCACTGACCGAAGGCGACAACAGCGCTATCGGCGAAGGGCTAAAGAGCGGCGAACGTGTCGTCGTCGAGGGCCAGACAAGGCTGAAGAACGGCTCGCCGGTCCGCGAAGCCGAAGCTTCGACCAGGCCTAGTGATCAAGCGTCTCCCAAGGTTGCCGAGACTGGCGAGGCGCGTCCATGATCTCCGAATTCTGCATCCGCAGGCCCGTCGCCACCCTACTCATGTCCTTCGCGCTCGTGCTGGGCGGGCTGTTCGCTTACAAGTTCCTGCCGGTGGCCGCTCTGCCGAGCGCCGAGTTTCCGGTGGTCAACGTCTCGGCCTCGCTGCCCGGCGCCTCGCCGGAAACCATGGCGACCTCGGTGGCAACGCCATTGATCAAGCAGTTCGCCACCATCGCCGGCATCGATTCGATCTCCACCACCAACTCGCTCGGCTCGACCTCGATCGCCATTCAGTTCGTGCTCAACCGCGATATCGACGCCGCGGCGGCCGACGTGCAGGCGGCGATCGCGCGAACGCAGCGGCAATTGCCGCCCGAGATGACCAGCCCGCCGAGCTACCGCAAGGTCAATCCGGCCGATGCGCCGATCCTGCTGATGTCGCTGGTCAGCGACACGGTTCCGCTGACCGATCTCGATGCCTTTGCCGAGAATGTGATCTCGCCGTCGCTGTCGACGATCGACGGCGTGGCGCAGGTCTCGATCTTCGGGCAGCAGAAATACGCCGTGCGCGTCCAGATCGATCCGACGGCGCTCGCCGCACGCGGCATTTCGATCGACCAGCTGCAGACGGCGATCGCCTCGGCCAACAGCAACACGCCGCTCGGCGTGCTGCAGAACGACAAGCAGCAGCTGACGATCACCGCCAATACGCAGCTGACCAACGCGGCGGGATTTTCCAACATCATCATAGCCACCAAGAACGGCCGTCCGGTGCGGCTCGGCGAGGTGACACGCGTCATCGATTCAGTTGAGACCACGACGACAGCCAGCTGGTACGACGGCACTCGCGCGATCATCATGGCCGTGCAGCGCCAGCCCGATGCCAACACCGTCGACGTCGTCGACCGCGTCAAGGCGATGCTGCCGTCGTTCCAGGATCAGATGCCGGCGGCGGCCAGCATCCAGCTGCTCAACGACCGCTCGACTTCGATCCGCGAGGCGGTAGACGACGTGCAGTTCACGCTGCTGCTCACCATCGCGCTGGTGGTCATGGTGATCTTCCTGTTCCTCTGCCGGGTAACGGCGACGATCATCCCGGCGGTGGCGGTGCCGATCTCGCTGATCGCCACGCTCGGCGCCATGTTCCTGTTAGGCTTTTCCATCGACAACATCTCGCTGATGGGTCTGACGCTGGCGGTCGGCCTTGTCGTCGACGATGCGATCGTCATGCTGGAGAACATTTTTCGCCACATGGAGGAGGACGGGCTCTCGGCCCTCGATGCGGCGCTCAAGGGCGCCCGCGAAATCGGCTTCACCATCATTTCGATCTCGATCTCGCTGGTGGCGGTGTTCATTCCGGTGCTTTTGATGGGCGGAGTGATCGGGCGCATCTTCAACGAATTCGCGGTGGTGGTGACGGTCGCCATCCTGGCATCGATGTTCGTGTCGCTGACGCTGACGCCGATGCTGTGCTCGCGGCTTTTGTCGGTGTCGAAAGCCGACCGCGAAGCAGCCCAGGGCGAAGGCGGCGGGCACGGTTTCTTCATGCGGGGCTATGATTGGCTGCTGACCTTTTGCCTGCGGCACAGTTTCCTGGTTTTTCTCGTCTTCGTCGGGACGGCCGCAATGTCGGTCTGGCTGATCCAGACCTCGCCGAAAGGCTTCTTCCCGCAGGAGGATATCGGCCAGATTTCGGTGACGACCACCGCGCGCCAGGACATTTCATTCGACGCCATGGCGAAGCTGCAGGGGCAGGTGGCTGATGTCTTCACCCATTCACCCTATGTCTCGCATGTCGGGTGGTCGGTAGGCAGCGGAGACAATGCGCTCAACCAGGGCCGGCTCTATGTGCAATTGAAGGACAAGGACCAGCGCCCCGATCTCGACAAGGTGCTCTCGGACCTGCGGCGGCAGCTGGCCAATGTCCCAGGCATCGAAACCTTCATGCAGCCGGTGCAGAACCTGCGGCTCGGCGCGCGCGCTTCGGCCAGCGCCTATCAGCTCGTTGTGCAGGGCCTCGACATAGGCGCGGCGGACGTTTGGGCGCAGAAGCTCACCGATGCGATGGCCGCCGATCACGCAGCCTTCACCGACGTCACCAATGATTTGCAGAACAACGCCTTGCAGGCGTCGTTGGTGGTCGATCGCGACAAGGCGGCGACGCTCGGCGTCGACACCGATACGTTGCGCTCCAGCCTCTATGGCGGTTTCGGCACCGAGCAGGTGTCGACCATCTTCGGCTCCGCCGACAGCTACGAGGTGATCATGGAGCTCGACCCGAGAATCGAGTGGTCGCCAGAAAGGATGCTGGCGATCAAGGTGAGAACGGCCAGCGGCAGCCTGGTGCCGCTCGGCGCCTTCGCCCGTGTCGATCGGACCGCCGGTGCCTTGACCGTCAATCAGCTCGGCCAGCTTCCGGCGGTGACCATCTCCTACAATCTGCCGCAGGGCGTCGCGCTCGGCGACAGCGTCACCCGCGTCAATGCGCTGAAAGAAAAGATCGGCATGCCGGCGACGATCTCGACTACTTTTTCGGGCACGGCGAAAACGTTCCAGGATTCGCTTGCCAACCAGGGGCTGTTGATCGGCGGCGCGATCCTGACCATCTACATCGTCCTCGGCATCCTTTATGAAAGCTTCATCCATCCGCTGACCATCCTGACCGGACTGCCGTCGGCGGTGCTCGGCGCGCTTGTTGCGTTGCGGCTTGCGGGAATGGACCTGTCGGTGATTGCGGTCATCGGCATCCTGATGCTGATCGGCATCGTCAAGAAGAACGGCATCATGATGATCGACGTCGCGCTCGAGCTCAGGCGCGACGGGATGTCGCCGCTCGATTCCATTCACAAAGCCTGCCTGATGCGCTTCCGTCCGATCATGATGACGACATTGGCGGCGCTGATGGGCACGATCCCGATCGCGCTCGGCACCGGCGCCAGCGCCGAACTGCGCCAGCCGCTCGGCGTGGCGGTGGTCGGCGGCCTGGTCGCTTCGCAGGCGCTGACGCTGTTCGTCACCCCGGTCATCTATGTCTACATGGAGCATCTTTCCGGTTGGCTTGTCAGGCTGTGGCCGAGGCGTCGGGACGAGCAGCCACCCGTCGAAGCCGTCGACCAGCCTTCGCTGTTCGAGGGCGAAGAAGAGTTGCAGGGCGAGCCGCAGAAGGCGGCAGCGGAATAGAGGCCAATGGGCTGGCCCAAGCCGCGGCGCTTGCGATGAGATGCTTGCAGTCGTAGTTTTATGGCCATGTCCCACAACCATGATCACCACCACGATAACGAGCTTGATCCTTTTGCCGCCCGGGTGCGCGCGCTGGAGACGATCCTCACCCAGAAAGGGCTGATCGATCCGACCGCGATCGACGTGATCGTCGACACCTACGAGACAAAAATCGGTCCGCGCAACGGCGCCAAGGTGGTGGCGAAGGCGTGGGTCGATGCCGACTATGCCGAGTGGCTGAAGCGCGATGCGACGGCGGCGATCGGCTCGCTCGGCTACACCGGCCGGCAGGGTGAGCACATGCAGGCCGTCTTCAACACGGCAGGCACGCACAACCTCGTCGTCTGCACGCTGTGCTCCTGCTACCCGTGGTCGGTGCTCGGCCTGCCGCCGGTCTGGTACAAGGCGCCGCCCTATCGTTCGCGCGCGGTCATCGATCCGCGCGGCGTGCTCGAGGAATTCGGACTGACACTGCCGAGGACGACAAAAATCCGGGTATGGGATTCCACCGCCGAGTTGCGTTACCTCGTCGTGCCGATGCGGCCTGATGGCACCGAGGGCTGGAGCGAGGAGCGGCTGGCGGATCTGGTGACGCGCGACTCCATGATCGGCACCGGACTGGCGCGGGAGCCGGCATGAACGGGCCGCAGGATCTCGGCGGACAGATGGGGTTCGGGCCGGTCGCGCCCGAAAAGGACGAACCTTATTTCCATGCCGACTGGGAAAGGCGGGCGCTGGGCGTGACGCTGTGCGCCGGCGCCATGGGCGCCTGGAATATCGACGAGAGCCGGCATGCGCGGGAATCGCTGCATCCCGCCGACTATTATGCCTCCAGCTATTATGAGATCTGGATCAAGGCGCTCGAAACCTTGCTGAAGCGACACGGCTTCGTCAGCGATAGCGATCTGGCCACGGGCAAGGCGGTCGACCCTGCGGCGACGCCAAAGCGAGTGCTGAAGGCCGAAAACGTGCCGGCGGTGCTGGCCAAGGGTGGCCCCTGCGACCGGCCGATTGCCACATCGGCGCGGTTCAAACTGGGCGACCTCGTGCGCACGAAGAATTTTCATCCTACCGGCCATACAAGGCTGCCGCGCTACGCACGCGGCAAGCAGGGCGTCGTCGAGGCTGTGCGCGATGGTTTTGTCTTCCCTGATACAAATGCGCACGGCCAGGGCGAAAACCCGCAATGGGTCTATACGGTGGCTTTCGACGGCGCGGAGATTTGGGGCGATGGCGCCGATCCGACGTTGACCGTGTCGATTGACGCCTGGGAGAGCTACCTTGAGCCAGCGTGAGGCGAAGTCACACGCTGCCAAGCTGCCCGCGGGCCTCGATGCGCCGGTATTCGCCGAGCCATGGCAAGCGGAAGCCTTCGCCATGACGGTTGCGCTGCACGACAAGGGCTTGTTTTCCTGGAGCGAATGGGCGGACGCCTTGTCCGCCGAGGTCAAGAAGCCGGGTGCCGCAAGCGATGGCCATGACTATTACGAGCACTGGCTGGCGGCGCTGGAAAATTTGCTGTCGGCCAAAAGGGTTGCCGGAAAGGGCGACGTCGATGCGCTCGCCGCCGCCTGGGAACGCGCCGCGCATGCGACGCCGCATGGCAAGCCGATCCTGCTCGAGAACGATCCCAGGCCGACCGAAGGTCGTGGCGACCCGACCGGCTAGGTCGTGGCGGCCCGACTTCGTTCTCTTTACGTTCCGCCTCCCGCCTGATAACTTGCGTCATTGGAGCGGTGCGGCCTGCCGCCGATGATCGGTGGCGGTGGCTGTCGGCCTTGTCTTTCCCTCGCGAATCCGGTCTCTCCCGCTGATGGAATTCTCCCCTCAACAGGACGATGCGCTGAAAGCGGTCGCCAACTGGCTCAAGACCGGAAAGCCGCAGCTCTTCCGGCTGTTCGGCTATGCCGGCACCGGCAAGACGACGCTGGCGCGCTATTTCGCCGAGCATGTCGACGGCCAGGTGCAGTTCGCCGCCTTCACCGGCAAGGCGGCGCAGGTGCTGCGTTCCAAGGGCGCGCTCAATGCCCGCACCATTCACTCGCTGATCTACCGGCCGAAGGGCGAAGAATCGGTAGCGGACGAGGTGACCGGCAAGACCTCGATGTCGCCGACCTTTTCGCTCAACCGGCAGAGCCCGATATCGCGTGCGAAACTGGTCGTCATCGACGAATGCTCGATGGTCGACGAACAGCTTGGCCGTGACCTCTTGAGTTTCGGCACGCCGATCCTTGTTCTCGGCGACCCCGGCCAGTTGCCGCCGATCTCGGGCGGCGGCTTCTTCACCGACCATGAGCCGGATATTCTGCTCACCGAAATCCACCGGCAGGCGCGCGACAACCCGATCCTCCGGCTGGCGCTCGACGTGCGCGAGGGCCGCGAATTCATGCGCGGCGACTATGGCACAGCGCAGGTGATCGGCAAGGAAGACGTCACCCAGGAGCTGGTGCTGAAGGCGGACCAGGTGCTGGTCGGCACCAACAGGACGCGACGTCGCTATAATAAGCGGCTGCGCGAGCTGAAGGGGTTCAATGCCGACTATCCGCAGGCCGGCGACAAGCTCGTCTGCCTGCGCAACGACCCTGCCAAGGGGTTGCTCAACGGTTCGCTGTGGAAGGTGATGACCTCGTCGCGCGAGACGGTGAAACCCGGCATCAATTTGCTGGTTTCACCGGAGGAGGACGATCCGGACCGCGGCGTCGCCAAGATCAAGCTGCTCAAAGCGGCGTTCGAGGAGCCGGACGCCGATATTCCCTGGCAGCAGAAGAAGCGCTTTGATGATTTCGACTACGGCTACGCGCTGACCGTGCACAAGGCGCAAGGCTCGCAGTGGAACGAGATCGTGCTTTTCGACGAAAGCTGGGCGTTCAAGGAAACCCGCCAGCGCTGGCTCTATACCGCGATCACGCGAGCGGCCGAACGGCTGACGATCGTCAGATAGGCCGATCGAGCCGCAGCCCCGTGGACTGGGATTGCGTCAGCGCGGGGCAATCGGTCTGGCGCCGAGCCATTCCCAGGCGGAAGCTTCGTCCTTGGCCTCGAAATGCCTGAGGTCGACGGGCAAGGAAGCAGGCAGCAAGCTCTGCGCGTCGGGTACCCAGTTCGGCTCGCCGACCGCCGCGCAGCGGCCGACATGCTCCACGGCACGGGCCGTGCCCTGTTCAAGCGTTTCGTCCGACACATCGACCCAGTCGACGCCATCATGGTCGATCAAGCGCACCAGCACGTCGATTTTCGGGTGCAGCGCGTAAGCCGCCTCCAGCAAACCGAACAGATTTTCGGCGTCGGCCGCCGCCACATGGCCGACGACGTCGATGGCGAACAGGTCGTCGCGGTCGGTGTCGATGCGGCGAACCGCCGGCACGGCTTCAAGATAGTTCACGGCTCTTCCTCTTGCTGGCCATTATCCATCCGTCTGGAACACCGGAAACCCCCTGTCTGTTCCCGTCAAAGGCGGTATAGATGCGCGACAAGATCAGCCCGGACCCGCAAAATGCCCGCAAAACTTTCCGTCAATCTCAATGCCATTGCCATGCTGCGCAACCGGCGCGATCTGCCGTGGCCAAGCGTGACCGGGCTCGGACGCATCGCGCTTGCCGCGGGCGCCCATGGGCTGACTGTTCATCCGCGGCCCGACGAACGGCATACCAGGCATTCCGACCTGCCGGAGATCCGGGCGCTGATCGACGACGAATTCCCCAGGGCAGAGTTCAACATCGAGGGCTATCCGAGCGAAGATTTCCTGGCGCTTGTGGAAAAGCACCAGCCCGAGCAGGTGACGCTGGTGCCGGATGACCCGGCGCAGGCCACCTCCGACCATGGCTGGAACTTCGTTGCCGACGCGGCGTTCCTGACACCGATCGTCAAACGCCTGAAGAAAACCGGCATTCGCGTGTCGTTGTTTTCTGATTCGGATCCAGCAGGCGTGAAGGCCGCGCGCGACACCGGCGCGGACCGGATCGAGCTCTATACGGGTCCGTATGGCAGCTATCATTCCGATTCGGAAAAGGCCGCGAAAGAGCTGGAAAGATTGGGAAAAACCGCCGATGCCGCACTTGCCGCCGGGCTTCAGGTCAATGCCGGGCATGATCTGGTGGTGAACAACCTGCCGGCATTGGCAAAGCGCATCCCGGCGTTGGCCGAAGTGTCTATCGGACATGGGTTGACAGCCGATGCGTTGGAGTATGGCATGGCCGGCACGGTCAAGAGATTTCTGAAGGCCTGTGGGTGGTAGAGATGGAAGCCTCGCATTGCTTACATGGCAGCCATCACGTTGGGGCACTTGATATTGCATCGCAGCAAGCGTAGAGCACCGCGCGCTTATCGGAGTGTTGTCCATGGCCCTTACCAACAGTGGTAGTGAGGCAGAACCCGTCGAACAATCAAGCCATTCTAAGGTCGAACAGCACAGCACCAAGGTCCTGATGCTTGGCGCGCTCGGCGTGGTCTACGGCGATATCGGCACCAGCCCGATCTATGCGCTTCGCGAAGCACTGCATGCTTCGTCCGGCACCGATCCGCGCAGTGCCGTTCTGGGCATTCTGTCGCTGATCGTCTGGGCACTGACGATTATCGTGACAATAAAGTATGTCGCTTTCGTGCTTCGGGCGGACAACAAGGGTGAAGGCGGTACCCTGTCGCTTATGGCGCTGGCCCGGAAAGCTTATCCGGCCGGTTCTGGCATCATTCTTGCCATTGGTCTCTGCGGAGCCGCACTGTTTTTCGGCGACGCGATCATAACGCCGGCCATCTCGGTGCTTTCAGCAGTGGAAGGGCTGAGCGTCGTGACCCCGGCGTTCGATCCATACGTGGTTCCCATTACACTGGTGATTCTTGCCGTCTTGTTTGCCGTGCAGCGCTTCGGGACCGGTAGAGTGGCCTCCGTTTTCGGGCCGGTGACGGCGCTCTGGTTTCTGGCGATCGGCATTGCCGGATTGGTGCACATTCACGACGATCCGTCGGTGCTTTTGGCAATCAACCCCTACTATGCAGTTGTCTATCTTGCCGAAGCCAAAACGGGCGCATTTCTCACCGTCGGCGCGGTTTTTCTGGCGGTTACCGGTGCTGAAGCCCTTTACGTCGATCTTGGGCACTTCGGTCGCCGTCCAATCGTGCTAGCCTGGTTCTGGATCGTCTTCCCATGCCTGCTACTCAGCTATTTTGGGCAAGGCGCGTTCGTTCTTGCTCACGGGGGGGTGCCCGACAATCCGTTTTTCCAGATGCTGCCAGATTGGGCACTGATACCGATGGTCGGGCTCGCAACAGCGGCGACTGTCATCGCCAGTCAAGCCGTCATCTCCGGGGCGTTTTCGCTGACCCGGCAGGCGGTGCAGCTCAATCTTCTGCCCAGAATCGAAGTTCAGCATACTTCCGAGATGCAACTCGGCCAGATTTACATGCCGCGCGTGAATCTCATTCTCGCGCTCGGCGTAATGCTGCTGGTCGTCGGCTTTGGCAGTTCGAGTTCCCTGGCTTCCGCTTATGGAATTTCGGTGACAGGCGAAATGCTGATGACGACTATTTTGCTATTTGTGGTGATGCGGTGGCAATGGAAATGGCAGATCGCGCTCGCTGCGGCGCTCGCGCTGCTCTTTGGCACGATAGATACCGGCTTCTTCCTGGCAAATATTGTGAAATTCGTGGAAGGCGGATGGGTTTCAATCGCTGTTGCCTGCCTCATGGGGCTGATCATGGGGACCTGGATACGCGGGAGTCACTATCTCTTCGACAAGACGCGCAGGAACGAGATTCCGCTCGATTTCCTTGCCGGCAATTTGTTGAAGAAGAAACCGCAGCTGGTGTCCGGTACGGCCGTGTTCCTCACCAGCGATCCAGTCAGCGCGCCGACCGCACTGATGCACAGCCTGAAGCACTACAAGGTTCTGCACGAACAGAACGTCATCCTGTCGGTGGTCACTGCGCAGCAGCCTCTCGTGCCCGATAGCGATCGGGTCAAGATGGAAACGATCAACGAGCTGTTCATGCGGGTGACGCTGACCTTCGGCTACATGGAACAGCCCAACATTCCGCGTGCGCTGGCGATCTGCCGCAAGCAGGGCTGGAAGTTCGACATCATGACGACCTCCTTCTTCCTGTCGCGGCGCTCGCTCAAGGCATCACCCAATTCCGGCATGCCGGTATGGCAGGACAAGCTGTTCATCGGGTTGGCGCGCACGGCAGCGGATGCGACCGAGTACTTCCAGATCCCGACCGGACGTGTGGTTGAGATCGGAACGCAGGTGGCTATCTAGTCGAAAGGCCGTGCCCTGTCGAAGGGCACGGCCTTTGTCGCAACCTCCGCGGTCAGCCAGCCAAAGCTGCCTTGTTCGCCTCGATGAAATTTTTCAGCGATTGCGGCTTTTTGCCTGAAAGCGTCTCGACCGCGTCGGTCACCATGGCGATCCGACCGGAGCGCGTGTTGGTGTCGAAGGAAGTGATGATGGGGGCGAAGCCTTCGGGAACGCCTGCCGCCTTCAGCCCTTCGGTGAGCGCTTCGTCCGAAAGCTGGACAACCTCGAGGGGCTTGCCGGTGACGTCGGTCACCAGGGCTGCGATCTCGGCGACCGTATAGGCCTGCGGGCCGGTCAGCGTGTACGTCGTGCTTTCGGTCGCGCCGGAAGCGAGGCCGGCGGCGATCGCCGCGGCCATGTCGTCGCGAGCGCCATGGGCGATGCGGCCGTCGGCCGCCGATGTGTACCACTGCCCTGAGGCAATAGCGTGTGGCAGCGACATGAACAGGTTCTCCTGATACCAGCCGTTGCGGAAGATCGTGTAGGGGATGCCGCTCGCCTTGATCGCCTGTTCGGTGCCGTAGTGATCGCCCGCAAACAGCACCGGCGATCCCGGCTCCGGGTTGGGCATCGAGGTGTAGAGCAGGTGCGAAACGCCAGCCTGCTTGGCTGCAGTGACCGCGTTCTGATGCTGCTTCAGCCGCTTGCCGTGAAGCAGGTCGATTTCGCCGGTCGAGATGATCAGAGCCCTGTCGGCGCCCTTGAATGCGCTGGCCAGCGACGCCGTGTCGTCGAAGTCGGCGGCTCTGATGACGACGCCACGCGCCGCCAGCTCGGCGAGATTTTCCGGGTTGCGTGTGGTGGCGATGATGCGCGCAGGCGCCACCTTGAGCGTGTCCAGCAGATGATGGATGACGGCGCGGCCAAGCTGGCCGGAAGCGCCGGTGACGAGAAGGGTTTCGGTCATGGGAGGTCCTGTCGTTGCGCCGGAGCGGCGGGTGCTTATATGAGTCTCAAAAAGAGACCAGCACTAAAATAGGAATTGACCGACCCCCGTAAAGAAGGCAGTTTTGCGGGAGGTAGGCAGGCGTAGGGAACCAGCGATGGACAGCAAGATCGTCAGTCTGAGATCGAAGCTCGAGATCTATAAAGCGGGCAGCGGCGGGGGCAACATTGCGGACTGTCCGGTCCGCGACGTGATCCAGGGCATCAGCAACAAATGGAGTTCGCTGCTGATGATGGCGCTGGCGGAGAAGCCGTACCGGTTCGGCGAATTGCGGCGGCTGGTGCCTGACATTTCACAGCGCATGCTCACCCAGACGCTGCACGATTTGCAGCGCGACGGCTACGTCCATCGTGAGGTATTCCCGACCAAGCCGCCGAGCGTCGAATACAGTCTGACCGATCTCGGACGCTCGATGTTCGGGCCGCTGCACCAGCTGCTCCAGTGGGCCGAGCTCAATCATGGCGCTGTGCGCGCCGCGCGGAACGCCTTCGACGCTACCGAGGCCTAACCCAGGCGCGGCGGTGGCACGTCCGGGTCTTTCAGGCGCTGTCGCTGATGCTGACGCCGTTCTACCAGTCGGATTCGACCGTGATGCCGTTCGTCCGCGACAGGCTGGTGGCGTCAGTGGCAAAAATCCCGCCGGCGCCAAACATCCTTGCCTCGATGGTGGCTGGAACCGTGGTCGATCCGTTCAGGCGGATCGGGATCAAAAAAGCGCAGTGGCCGCTTCGGTGCGGCGGATGATGGTCGAAAGATGTGAACCCCTCGCTTGCAGGAATGCATGAAGGCGCTGTGGATAATCCGGGGTGACGGCGTTCTTCACCGACTTGCGTTCGTGCAATCCCTTCCGCCAGGCCTCGACAAGCGGCTTTCCGTTCAGGATGCCGAAATCGCCGATCCGATCGAAGGCGTCGAAATAGCGGAAGATTGGTCCATAGACAGCATCGACCAGTGAAAAGCGCTCGCCGGCGAACCATGGTCCAGCTCGGCCAGTCGCCAGTTCCGCTTCGAGACGACCAAACATTGCCGACAGACCTTCGCTTTCGGCCAGGAAGGTGGCCGCGGTCGGTGCGGAATAGAGTCGACCGATGGCGTTGAGGATGGCCGAGCCGAACTCGATCCAGGCGCGATGGCGGGCGCGGGCCAGCGGATCGGCAGGATGAAGCGGGGACCGTTGCGTTTCCTCGAGGAATTCGAGGATGACCGCCGACTCGAAAATCACCGTTTCTTCGCCATTCTGCTGCACGCGCAGCAGCGGCACTTTGCCGAGCGGCGATATCGCCTTGAACCAGGCCGGCTTGTTGGCAAGATCGATGGTGAGGCGTTCGAACGGCACGTCCTTTTCGGCGAGCGAGATCGCCGCGCGCTGCACATAGGGACAAAGGTGGTGGCTGACGAGAACGAGCTTGTCGGCCACCAGGCTGCCCGTCTCCGGGATGTCGGCGATCTTGCAGATTTCATGTTTCATGGTAGCACCTCCGCTATCAATGCAGTTGCATCTATATAGATGCATTTGCATCCACTGGCAAGCTTGATGCAGTTGCATCTATCGCCTATGCTGCAATCATGACGGAGAAAACCAATCCTTCGCCCGCGGCCATCAAGGCCTGGGCGCGCCTGATGCGCGCTTCGCGCCAGCTGGTGGAAAGAGCCGAAGACGCGCTGAAGGACAGCAGCTTACCGCCGCTTGCCTGGTACGACGTGCTGCATGAGCTAGCCGAAGCGGGTGAGGGTGGGTTGCGGCCATTCCAGCTGATCGAGCGCACACTGTTTGCGCAATACAACATCTCCCGGCTGCTGGCGCGGCTCGAAGCGGACGGGCTGGTCGAGAAGCTCAGGGTTGCCGATGACGGGCGAGGACAGACTATCCGCATTACGGGCAAGGGGCGCGAGACGCGCCGCCGCATGTGGGCCGTCTACGGACGATCGATCGTGGAGCTGGTCGGTGCCAGGCTTTCCAACGATGACCTGGAAACCTTGTCGGCTCTGCTTGGGCGGCTGCGCCATCCAGCCGCCCTGG
Source organism: Mesorhizobium sp. M6A.T.Cr.TU.014.01.1.1 (assembly GCF_004022765.1). Lineage (NCBI taxonomy): Bacteria > Pseudomonadati > Pseudomonadota > Alphaproteobacteria > Hyphomicrobiales > Phyllobacteriaceae > Mesorhizobium > Mesorhizobium sp. M6A.T.Cr.TU.014.01.1.1. The sequence goes on along the minus strand of NZ_RZPG01000019.1, from coordinate 27,100 downwards.
AGTGATGTGGCCGTTGGCGCGACCTCAGATACTGCCCCAGAGGAATGCCAGTGCCGCCAGCACGCCAAGCATGACGCGAACCAGATGCAGATTGCCCCATTTGATGATCAATTCCCTGGCCCGCGGATTGGTGGCAGCCGCGTCCATCGCCTCCAGCAATCGGTTTGTCGGCATCATTGCGATCAGCGTCCATGGCCAGGGTAGGATGATCAGCACCGCCCCGACCAGATAGGCGAGACTGCCGGTCTGCCACCAGGCAACGACACCAAGAACACAGGCGACCACGGCGATCGACGCCTGCATTGCGGCGCCGCGCTTGTAGGAAGGCTGCCATTCCTGCAGCAACGCCCGGTCATCGAGGCGAAGCCGCGCCGGCTGCTCGGCGACGCTGACATAGATGGCGGCGCCGGCGAAGGCGGCGGTAACGGTCAAGGCGAGCAGGCCGATGAGCATCTTCCCTCCGTGATACGCCATTTCCGTAAGGGCCGTCCTTTTGGAAAGCGTCAAAGTGGAGATAGGGGCTTGCACCGGTTCGGGCAATACGCCATAGAAGGGTCCGAACCGTAACGTACGGTACGGCCTTCTAGTGAATGCCGCCGTCTTCGAGCAGGAAAAGAGTTTGTTGCAGGCAAGCGCCGACATCGACACCAGCGAGGCGCTGACGGAGCGGCAGAAAGCTGTGCTCGATGCTGCCCTTCGCCTGCTGGTCGAGGAGGGTGATCAGTTGACCATGACCGCCGTAGCGCGGCGAGCGAGCTGTTCCAAGGAAACGCTCTACAAATGGTTCGGCGATCGCGACGGGCTTTTGACGGCAACGGTGCAATGGCAGGCGTCCAAGGTGCGAGTGGTGCCGGTCGACCGCAAGGGGCTCGACCTTGCCTCATTGACGGCGAGCCTCGAGCGCTTCGCTTCGGATTGGCTCAAGGTGATTTCGAGCGACACCTCGATCGCGCTCAACCGCGTCGCGGTCAGCCACGCCGGATCCGGCAAGGACGATCTCGGCGCCATCGTGCTGGAGAATGGCCGCTTCGCGCTGGCCAGGCGCCTGAAGCCGGTGCTGGAAGCAGGCCAGCAGGCCGGGCTTCTCGAGTTCTCGGATGCCGAAGCGGCATTCCGCACCTTTTTCGGGCTGGTCGCCCGTGACGTGCAGATTCGCCTTCTGCTCGGCGACCGGCTGGAAATGACTGATGCGGCGATCGGCGGCGATGCCGTCCGGGCGACGCAGCAGTTTCTCGCTCTCTACGGAGCAAAAACCGGGCCGCGAGGCCTCTAGATCCGGATGATTTCAGGTCAAGTCGACCTGAAATCGGAATCCGGCTCTAAATCAAAGAGATAGAGCATGATGTCGTCCGAAAACCGCTTCACACTTTTCGGCATCATGCTCTGAAATTCACAACGGGAAGGAAGAAAAAATGCGTGTCTATTACGATCGCGATGCCGATCTCAACCTGATCAAGGGCAAGAAGGTCGCCATCATCGGCTATGGCAGCCAGGGCAGGGCGCATGCGCTCAACCTCAAGGATTCCGGCGCCAAGGATATTGCTATCGGTCTCAAGGCCGGCTCGGCGACCGCCAAGAAGGTCGAGGCCGACGGCCTCAAGGTGATGAGCGTGGCGGACGCCGCCAAATGGGCCGACCTGATGATGATGGCGACGCCGGACGAATTGCAGGCCGACATTTACAAGAACGAGATCGCGCCGAACATCCGCGACGGCGCGGCGATCGCTTTCGCCCACGGCCTCAACGTGCACTTCGGCCTGATCGAGCCGAAGGCCTCGGTCGACGTCGTCATGATCGCGCCGAAGGGGCCCGGCCACACCGTGCGTGGCGAATACCAGAAGGGCGGCGGCGTGCCGTGCCTGGTCGCCGTCAACCAGGACGCTTCGGGCAATGCGCTTGACTTGGCGCTCTCCTATGCCTGCGGCGTCGGCGGCGGCCGTTCGGGCATCATCGAGACCAATTTCCGCGAGGAATGCGAGACCGACCTGTTCGGCGAGCAGGTGGTGCTGTGCGGCGGCCTGGTCGAGCTGATCCGCGCCGGTTTCGAGACGCTGGTGGAAGCCGGCTACGCGCCTGAGATGGCCTATTTCGAATGCCTGCACGAGGTCAAGCTGATCGTCGACCTGATCTATGAGGGCGGCATCGCCAATATGAACTACTCGATCTCGAACACCGCCGAATGGGGCGAATATGTTTCGGGTCCGCGCATCATCACCGCCGACACCAAGGCCGAGATGAAGCGCGTGCTGAAGGACATCCAGACCGGCAAGTTCACCTCGGAATGGATGCAGGAATACCGCGCCGGCATGTCGCGCTTCAAGGGCATCCGCCGCAACAATGACAGCCACCAGATCGAGGAAGTCGGCGCCAAGCTGCGCGCGATGATGCCGTGGATTTCGAAGAACAAGCTGGTCGACAAGGCCAAGAACTAAGGAAGCCCGCGCCAATTCTACCCTGCCGGTCATCTGACGCAGGTTTCTGCGCTTCCGGTGCTCACGAACTTAATGTTCGCTCCGCTCCGGTTCTCGAAACCTGCGCCACCTGACTCGGCAGGCGAATTGGCATCGGACTTCCTGTGTCGAAGCATCAAGCCGTGGGGCGACCCGCTGGCGCCAACACTGTGTTCAGCCGTAGTGCCAGTGGGGCTTTGGCGCGGTGCCGGTGAACATGACGCCGATGCGGTCCTCGCGACGCCAGCGGACCGCTGCCTTGTAGGCGATGCCGTCGGTCGGCACATAGAGCAGGAACTCGTCGGGCACGCGAGCGTCGATCGAGACCTTCAGTTCGGCGCCGCCGGCATGCATGTTGCGCACCGTGCATGTGACCTCGGAATTGGTCACGCCGGTCAGGATCGTCGCGCCCTTGAAAACGCGCTGCCTGCGTTGATCCCTGTGTTCGTCTTCAGCCATCGCGCGCCCAATCCCCGGCGATCGTCGCATTTCATGTGGTGCGATCGGCAAGATAATTAGGCCTGCCTGATAAACATAGCGTTATCGTCGGCGGCGAAAACGATTTCGCGGTGTCCCGGCCGGACAGAGAAAACGGCGCCGCGAGGGGCGCGGCGCCGTCTGGAATGCATCAGTCGATCAGCTGTAGGGCGACCAGCACTGCTGACGGGGACCGCCATAGGGCTGGAATGTGTTGTCCCAGGCGCGATACGAGCGGTAACGATTATAGCACCACCGGACGTGAGCGCTCGACCCTGCACGATAATAGCGGCGCGGCGGCGGCGCATCGTAATAGTTGTAGTTGTTGTACATGCTGCCAAGGCCGAGCCCCAGGCCCAAGCCGAGAATCGCGGCGCCCGCGCCATCATCGTAGTAGCGGCCGCGGTAATGGCGGCGATGATGACGCCAACGCCAGTCGTCTCCGCGATTCCAGTGCCTACGGTGCCAGTTACCGCGGTCCCAATTGCCCGACCTTGAGAATCGGCGGCCGTCATGGCGACGCCATTGCCAGTTGTTGAAGCGTCGGTCGTTGCCGCCAGCCCAGCTATCGCGGACAGGCGTGATTGTCGGTGCAACGGTGCTGGCGGGCACCGAAATTTCGGGCTGCATGATCGGGCCGGCGGCGGACGGCGCGGTAATGCCGGAGATGAGACCGAGGGCTATCAGCCCGGATTTGACTGTCGAAGAAAAGAGCGAGTTCATTGCACTCTCCAAGAGATTTCAGGCCCCACGCCCAGAATACCCCGGGGAAGAACATCATTCATGCAATTTCCCGCCTGAACGGAGGATGAACGGAAAGGTTCCGTCAACCATAGCGGGCAGGTCAGGCTCTTGTTTTCGGGCGCGCTTGCGGGCAAAGGTCACCGCCATGTCGCTGCGCCTCGCCACATTCAATGTCGAAAACCTGATGAACAGGTTTGATTTTTCCGGATATCGCAACCAGCTCAACGAAGACCGCACGCTGGCTCTCTTCGACATTCAGAGCGAGGCCGAATACAAGATGCTGGAGCAGGCGCGGGCGATCGCGCAATCCGACGATACGCGCCAGTTGACGGCGCTGGCCATCGCGGCCACCCGCGCCGACATCATCTGCATGCAGGAAGTCGACAACATCGAGGCACTGAAGGCATTCGAATACGGCTACCTGTTCAAGATGGTCGGGCACGGCTACCGGCAGAAATACACCACCGCCGGCAACGATTCGCGCGGCATCGACGTCGCCGTGATGATGCGCAACGAGACCGCGCAAGGCCAGCCGATCGAATTCGTGCGCATGACAAGCCACGCCTATGTCACGTTCGAGCAGTTCGGCTTGCACACGCCTGAACTGGCGGCGCTTGGGCATCAGGCCAATCAGCGCATCTTCCGGCGCGACTGCCTGGAAATCGACCTGAAGGTAGGCGGCGTGCCGCTGACGCTGTATCTCGTGCACTTCAAGTCGATGGGTTCGCCCCGCAACGGTCTTGACGGGCGCGAGGCGACGATGCCGCTGCGCATTGCCGAGGCGCAAGCGGTGCGCCGGATCATCGAGGAGCGTTTCGGTGGGGATCATGCTGCCGACAAGCGCTGGGCGATCTGCGGCGACATGAACGATTACCGGCAGCGCGTAAAGGTCTCCGGCGACGCCTTTGACGGCTACCGCTTCGAGGTGGTCAACGAGAGCCAGTCCTGCCTCAACGTGCTCACCGCCGGCGGCTTTTGCGAGAATGCGGTCGAGCGGCGGCCGGAGATGGATCGCTGGACCTTCTATCACACGCGCGGGCCGGAAGAGCGGCATCTGTGCCAGCTCGACTACATTCTGTTATCGAAGGCCCTGGCCGCCAAGAATGCGACAGCCGTTCCCGACATCATCCGCAACGGCCAGCCTTGGCGCACGATTTTTCCGGCGGGCCAGGAGGTGGACCGCTTTCCGCGTGCCGGCTGGGACCGGCCGAAGGCGTCCGACCATTGTCCGGTGGCGATCACCCTGGACATGGCCTGAGGTGTGTTGATATTCAGGTGATGCCGGCCTGCAAACGGCGGCTTCCTGCGCTTCCGGTGCTCACGTACCCAAAAGTACGCTCCGCTCCGGTTCTCGGAAACCACCATTTTCGGCTCGGCCTGACCTGAATCTCAACACACCTCAGAGTAAGATGACCTTTGACCTGCCGCGCAACGTCATCCTGCCGGTCGACGCCGTCAATGTCAGGCTCGACCCCGGCCCGCATCCGTTCGAACGCGACAATGCGCAAGCGATCGCCGAGAACTGGGGCCGTGAGATCGCGGCCAATCCGGCGTTGTTCGACGGCACCGTGGTGCTGCTTTCGGCGCTCAGCTATCGCGACAACAGCCTTGTCGGCCGCTGCCATGCGGTGCGCTACTCGACCTTCATGCTTTGGCGCGGCGATCGGCAGGTGGCTGGGGCAGAGCACGCCTATGCCCATGCCATGCTGGTCGCCGGCGACAATGCGCTGGTGGCGATCCGCATGGCGTCGCACACGGTCAATGCTGGCCGCGTCTATTTCGCCGCCGGCTCGTTCGAACCAACCGATTTCCGCGACGGCCTTGTCGATGTCGACTTCAACATGATCCGCGAGGTGCGGGAAGAAACCGGCCTCGACCTCGCCGGCGTAACACGCGGCAAGCGTTATTACGCCCTGTCGACAGCAAGCGGCACAGTGATCTTTCGCCGCTATCGCGAGACGGCATCCGCCGGCGAGATCGCGCAGCGCATCAGCGCCTTTGTCGCTGCCGAGGCCGAGCCGGAAATCGAAGGGCCTGTCATCATCCGCAATGCCGATGACCTGCCGGACGGGCTGATGTCGCATATGAAGCCACTGATCGAGTGGCATTTTGCCGACAAGGACTAATGCATCGGCCCGAAAATCGGAATCGATTTTCGGAAAGCGCGATGCACAGATTCAAAGTGTTAGAGCGTACTTTGTGCGTCCAAGTGGACGCCCGTCGCTCTAACGACGCATTTTGTTTTCGATGGTTTTGCGATCGTTGCGGGCGGCGACGAAAAACAGCATGACGCCGACACCGAGCAGCGCCCCCATCGCCGTTCCCATCGTCTGACCGACAACCTGCTGGAAATCGGCGGTGACATGATCGGGGTTGGCCATGCCATAGCTGGCCAAGTACCACCAGAGCCCCGCCAATGCGGCCTCGACGATCACCGTTATCAAAATTACTCGCTCTTTCTTGCTCATCCCACTATTCCCCCCATGTCCCCAAGGCGATTGCTATCACCGCAAACTGTGCGGCGACAGAGGGCAGGGCGAGGGCAGGATAAAAATTTCGGGGGGACGTCTGAAGGTGGCGCACGCTGCGCCGCGCTATTCATGCCTCAGCGCGTCGATCGGATCGAGCCGGGCGCCACGCAGCGCCGGGAAGAAACCGAACACCATGCCGATCAGCGCCGAGAAGCCGACAGCGAGCAGGATGACCGCCGGGCTTGGCGCGAACGGGATGGCCAGCGTCAGCGAGGCGAAGCCGGCCAGCGCCAGGCCGATCAGGATGCCGATAATGCCGCCGAGCAGCGACAGCACGGTCGCCTCGACCAGGAACTGGATGAGAATGTGCTTTTCATGCGCGCCGATGGCGAGCCGGATGCCGATCTCGCGGGTGCGTTCGGTGACCGACACTAGCATGATGTTCATGATGCCGATGCCGCCGACGAGCAGGCTGACGCCTGCGACCGCGCCCAGCATGCCGGTCATCGTCGTGGTGGCGCTCGCCATGGCGTCGGCGATCTGGGTCATGTCGCGGATCGAGAAATCGTCCTCGCGGTCGGGCGTGATGCGGCGTGTGTCGCGCAAGATGTCCTCGACACGCGGCAGCAGCTCGGTGGTCGGAGTCCTATCGTCGGCGGCGACGTAGATCGATTCGATGTCGCGGTTGCCGGCGATGCGTCGCTGATAGGCGGCGAGCGGCATCAGCACGACGTTGTCCTGGTCCTGGCCGAAGCCGGTATAGCCCTTCGGCTCGAGCAGGCCGATGATCTTGCAGGATGTGCGATTGACGCGAATGATCTCGCCTTCGGGGTCGCCTGCGCCAAAGAACTGCTGGCGCACCGTTTCGCCGATCAGGCAGACGCCGGTGCCCGAGCGGGTCTCCGAATCGCTGAACGGGCGGCCCGAAACCAGCTTCCAGTCGCGCGCATCGAGATAGGCGCTATCGGTGCCGGTGACACCCGATGTCAGGCTTTCGGTGCCGAAGATGACGCGGACCTGCTTTTGCGAGGCCGGTGAAATGGCGCGGGCGCCGCTCAGATGGGTGACGAGCGCGGCAAGGTCCTTTTGGGCAAGCGGACGGACCACCTGGTCGAGCCCTCCCGGTCCGCCGGGCCCGGCCGGGCGGCCGGAACGGACGACAAGCAGATTGCTGCCGAGCTTGGAGATATCGGCCTTTACCTTTTCGGTGGTACCCGAGCCGATGGTGAGCATGGCGATGACGGCGGCGACGCCAATCACGATGCCGAGCAGCGTCAGGAACGAGCGCAGCACGTTGCGGCGGACCGAAAGCAGCGAGAGGCGGACGGTTTCCCAGATCATGGTGACACCATCTCGAGATTCACGGTGTCGGAGGCGACGTGGCCGTCGAGGAAGCGAATCGTGCGCTCGGCATAACCGGCGACATCGGCCTCATGCGTGACCATGGCGATGGTGAGGCCAAGCTCAGTGTTCAGCCTGGTCAAGAGTTCCATGATCTCGTGGGTGCGGGCGGTATCGAGATTGCCGGTCGGTTCGTCGGCGACGAGCAGGGTCGGCCTGGTGACGATGGCGCGTGCGATCGCCACGCGCTGCTGCTGGCCACCGGAGAGTTCGGCCGGCGTATGATGCTCGCGGCCGACAAGGCCGACCTCGGCCAGCGCTTTCATGGCGAGGTCGTGGCGTTCGCGGGCGGCGACGCCGCGATAGATCAGCGGCAATTCGACATTTTCCACCGCCGTGGTGCGCGGCAGGAGATTGTAGCCCTGGAAGACGAAGCCGACATAGAGATTGCGCAGCATGGCGCGGCGGTTGCGGTCGAGACGGCCGGCGTCGATGCCCATGAAGCTGTAGGTTCCGGCGGTCGGCGTGTCGAGGCAGCCGATGATGTTCATCGCCGTCGACTTGCCCGAGCCGGACGGACCCATGATGGCGACGAATTCGCCGCTGCGGATGGCAAGATCGACGCCAGCCAGCGCATGGACCGTGGCCTCGCCCTGGCCATAGCTTTTCCAGACCTTGTCGAAGGTGATGAGGGTCGCGCCCGCCGCCATGGTCTCAGCTCCGCTGCTGAGCGGCGGTGATGACTTGCGCACCTTCTTCGAGGCCGGAGGTGATCTCGGTCAGTTCGCCATCGGTGGAGCCAGTCTTGACGTTGACGGGCCGAGGCCGGCCATTCTCGAGCACGTAGAGCGCGCGCGAGCCATCGGTAGGCTGCGCCGTCGCCTGGCGCTGGCGGTTGCCGCCTGGGCGGCCCATGCGGCCCGTGAACAGGTCGCTCAGGCTCCACCCGCGGGCGGCTGTTTGCGCCGGCCGGTAACGGAAAGCCGTCGACGGCACGGTGAGCACGCCCTTGGCCTCTCTGGTGACGACCGAAACGGTGGCAGTCATGCCGGGCCGCAACAGAAGCTCGTTGTTGTCGACTTCGAACCGCGCGTCATAGGTGACGACGCCGTCAGTGGTGACCGAAGCATAGGAAATGTCGCGGATTTCGGCATCGAACGGCCGTTCCGGAAAGGCATCGACGGTGAAACGGGCATGCTGGCCGGGCTTGACCGCGCCGATGTCGGCCTCGTCGACCGCTGCCTTCAATTCCATGTTCCTGAGGTCGGCGGCGATGACGAACAGCACCGGCGCCTGCAGCGAGGAGGCGACCGTCTGGCCAGGATCGACCGAGCGCGTCAGGACGATCCCGTCGATGGGTGCATAGATGGTGCTCTTGGCGAAGTCCGTCTGCTGCGCTTTGAGATCGGCATTGGCGATGGCAAGATTGGCTTTGGCGCTGTCGAGCGCTGCCTTGGAGCGGTCGCGCGTCGCGGTCGCTGCTTCAAGCGACTGGTCCGTCGCCATGCCGCGCTTTGTCAGTGCCGCGGCGCGCACAAGCGCTCTTTCACTTTCGGTGAGGGTTACCGTGGCGGTCTCGACATTGGCGGCCGCCGCCTTGGCGGAAGCCTCGGCGCGCTCGATCTGCACCTCCAGCTTGGCCGTGTCGAGCGCCGCCAGGACATCGCCCTTCTTCACCTGCTGGTTCCCGTTGACCGCGACCGAGCGGACGACGCCGGACAGTTCGCTCGAAATGTCGACCTGGGTGAGCGGCTGCAGCGTGCCGGTGGCTGATACCTCGACCGTGAGGTCGGCGACAGCGGCCGGCACCGTGGTATAGTCGATCTTGGCGGGAGACCCGGAATACCATTGGTAGCCGGCGACCCCAGCCGCGATGACGATCAGCGCAAGCAGGCCATAGAGCCAGAAGCGACGCCGTTTCTTCTTCAGACCCTGGTGGTCAAGCCCGAGCGCCGTCTCGATGGTGGAAGCGGATTCCACTTTTGGCAGATTGACAATCTGGTCCACGCCGGACCCCTATAATATCAGTGATGTCCCAATCAGTGCACAGATCAGGCCTAATGGTTCAAATATCAAATTAAATTTCGCCCATGTTGGGATTGAGGCAGAAGGCTTACTACGATGCTGACCCGGAATTACTTACTTTACGACGTGTTCACGACCGAGCGGCTGGCCGGCAATCCGCTGGCCGTCGTGCTTGACAGTAAGGGGCTGGACACGGCCGCGATGCAGGCCATCGCACGCGAGTTCAACCTGTCGGAAACGGTCTTCGTGCTGCCGGCGGACAATCCCAAGCACCGCGCCCGCATTCGCATCTTCACGCCCGATTACGAAATGCCGTTCGCAGGCCATCCGACCGTCGGCTCTGCGATCGCGCTTACCGAAATGGCTGACGATGGCGACACCGCCGGCATTTTTGTCCTGGAAGAAAACATCGGCCCGGTGCGCTGCGCCGTCAGCAAGCATGATGGCGCTACCTTTGCCGAGTTCGACCTGGCCAAACTGCCGGAGCAGCTGGAATTGTCCGCCGACCCGGAGGCGATCGGGGCAGCACTTGGCCTGGGGCCGCACGAAATCGGCTTCGAGAATCACCGTGTCTCGTTCTGGTCGGCCGGCGTGCCCTACGTGACCATTCCGGTCGCCGACCTCGAGGCAGCGGCCCGGATAAGGCTGGACAACCAGGCGTGGTCGGAACTGGCACCACGCAAGAGCGATTGGGCCTTCGCCAGCCCGTATGTCTACTGTCGCGAGACGGTGAACCACGACAGCGCCTTTCATGTCCGTATGATTGTGCCGGGCAATCCTTCCTATGAAGATCCGGCGACCGGTTCGGCGGCGGCCGCCTTCGCCGGCGCGATCATGCATTTCGACGGCCCGAGGGAGGGTGTTTCCCAGCGTTGGATCGAGCAAGGGCTGGAGATGGGCCGGCCTTCGCGCATTCGCCTCGAACTGAATGTCGAAGGCGGCAAACTTGCGTCCGCCCGCATCGGCGGCCATGCCGTCAAGGTGGCGGAAGGCCGGTTGTTTGGCTGATCGCCATCGGCCCGAGGCGATTTGTCGGGAAATGAATCCGGCAGGGCTGGACATGGCCGATGGCGGCGGCTATATGCCCGCCGACGCTGGTTTTGCCGGCGAGTGGGTGCGTAGCTCAGTTGGTAGAGCAGCTGACTCTTAATCAGCGGGTCACAGGTTCGATCCCTGTCGCACCCACCAAAGATTTCAAAATACTTGGTGGATAGACCCTGAGAACACAGGGAGAACGTGAGACTGAAAATCTCAGTCTCACGTCTCATGGGAGACTTTCAGGCCGCGTCGGCCAATCCCTCGACTTTTTCGTTCGCCTTGCCCAGCCGTTCTCCGGCCAGATGGAGCAGCGTCAGGATTGCGTCGGTGAGGCGCAGCCGCTGCGCTGGATCCGCCTCGAGATTGATGAAGATCAGGACGTCCCCTCACAGATACAAAGTCCAATTCCAATTAGATCAATGTCCTCTAGATCAATGTCCTCGTATTCGATTCACTACCCTTGACCGTCAAAGTTGACCGTGCCCTCCATAAGGGCAGCCGTGCCGGTATTTCGGCAGGTGGGAGGGGAGATCCTACAAATGTTCGTCGAGGCGATCGAAATCTCGGGCAATTTCACTTTTCCCCTGATCATATCATCGAGGACCGTAAGCGGTCGTTGCTCCAGTGAGATCGGAGCGGCTGTGGTGGTGAATGACGAGGGGTGGATTGCAACCACCAGTCACAACCTCAGATTATGGAGCGAACTTCAAAAAGAGGTCGCGCAGACCGTAGGTCGCGATGCCACTGTTGCTGCAATCGAATCTGACACCACAATCGATTGGGCGGAAAAGCACCGAAAAGTAGAAGCACTACCTCCGGTCACAAAGGAATCTAAAGACCGGTGCTCGCTCTGGTTGGGCATACGTGGCACTGGCAACCTAGTGGACATGAAATTTCTCAACTCTCGATTTTTTGAAGATGCCGTCGATATCGGCGTGGGACGACTAGAACCGTTCGACCCGAAATGGGTAGCCAAGTATCCGGTATTCAAGGATCCAACACGGAATTTCAAACAGGGAAGATCACTTTGCAAAGTAGGTTTTCCCTTTCACCAGGTAACCCCTACTTACGACGCTGCAACGGAGAGTTTTGTGTTTCCACCAGGGACTATTCCGGTCCAAGATTTCCAATCGGCGGCATATTTACACGCACCCAAGCACCCGAGTTTACAGTTATTCATCCAACGACGGGCGCCAAATTGGAACAATCTGGCCTATCGTATCCCATCCTATATGTAGAGACGTCGACGCCGGGGCTAAAAGGTCAGAGTGGCGGGCCGACTCTCGACACAAAAGGCACAATCTGGGCGATTCAATCAAAAACAGAGCATCTCGCGCTGGGCTTCGAGCCAGAGATTCCTGGACGACGGAACCAAACGGAACATCAGTTCCTGAATGTCGCCTGGGGCGTGCATCCAACCACAATATTTGGCTTTTTCAACGATTGTGGCGTAAAGTTCAGAGTCTCGGACTACTAGGAAATCCATCCTTTAATGCCCATGGCCTCCCACCCTAATCGGCGTGGCGCAATGGCTTGCCCGATGTGTTGCGGTGCGGCGACGGAAACCAGCCGGTGATTGCGGCCACGTAAAGCTCACCAAGGGTGCAATCAGGGGGAGATCGCGGAACTGGATAGCGTAGTAGAATTGCCGGGCACAACATCGAAAAGGACCATACTCGTTCGGTTCGCCGTCCTTGACCGACAAAGTTGACCGTGCCCTCTATAAGGGAGTCGTGCCAGTGTTTCGGCAGGTGGGAGGGGAGATCCTACAATGTTCGTCGAGGCGATCGAAATCGCGAAACATTTCACGTGGCCATTGGTCATATCATATAGGACCTTAGGCGGCCCTTGCTTCTGTGCAATCGGAACGTTTGTGGTAGTAAATAAGGACGGGTGGTTTGTAACAGCGGCCCATAACGTCAGAATGTTGGAAGAATTTACAAGAGAGGCTGAGCGTAACATAGCTCGCGCTGCAGATGTTGTTGCAATCTCTTCAAACTCTGGTCTCAATCGGGAAGAAAAGCGCCAAAAAATAAGAGCACTACCTCAGGTAACAGAAAAATCAAAGGATCTGTGCGCGCCACTCTCGGGTCTGCCTGGTGTTAATGGTAAGGACATACAGTACTCGAAGACGATTAGGTCTATAACTGGAGTTGATATTCTCGACCTTGCCATAGGACGACTTGAGCCTTTCGAATCGAGTTGGGTAGACAGCTATCCGATATTCAAAGACCCAACACAGAATTTCAAACCGGGAACATCGCTTTGCAAGCTCGGTTATCCCTTTAACAAATTGCCAGTTATTTTCAGCGCCGAAACGGGGGGGTTGATCTTCGAGCAAGGGACCTTCCGCTCACAGGATTTCCAATCGACGGCATTTTTACGCGCGTGCACAGACATGAAATGTTGAAAACGGACCCGGTGACAGGCGCCTTATCGAATTATGGAGTGCGCTATCCCATCATGCACGTGGAGACATCGACCCCGGGGCTGAAAGGTCAAAGCGGTGGGCCGACGGTCGACACAAAAGGCACTGTCTGGGCCATACAGTCAAGAACAAATTTCCTTTCCCTTGGCTTCGAGCCAGAAATTCCTGGACGAAAGGGCCAGACGGAACATCAGTTCCTGAATGTCGGTATTGGCGTGCATCCTTCTACTATCTTTGGTTTTTTTAGGGACTGTGGAGTAAAGTTCCGCGTTTCAGATTACTAGGAACATTCATCCTTAGATGCCCACGGCATCGCACCTTACTTCAGGCGACTACTTCTCCGAAACACCAGCCTCGGCAAAACTTGCCATACGGGCATGGCATTCGAGTGCCGAGCGGACGATGTTGACGGCGAGACAGGCGCCTGAGCCTTCGCCGAGCCGCATGCCGAGATCGAGCAGCGGCGGCAGTCCGAGGGCCTCCAGCAGGCGGCGATGGCCGGATTCGGCCGAGACATGGGCCGCAAGCGTGTGAGCGAGGCCGGCGGGGTGCAATCTTGCCAGCGGTGCGGCGGCGGCGGTGCAGACGAAGCCGTCGAGCAGTACCGGCACGCCTAAATGGCGCGCGGCCAGCGTTGCGCCGAAAATGGCGGCGAGTTCGCGCCCGCCAAGGGCTGCTGCGATCTTCAGCGGATCGGGAAGGATCTCGGCGTGGCGCTTGACGCCGGCCTCGATGGCGGTGATCTTGCGTATAAGTCCGGCATCGTCGACGCCGGTGCCGCGCCCGGTCCATTTTTCCGCGCCGCCGCCAAACAGGGCGGCCGAAATGGCGGCAGCCGGCGTGGTGTTACCGATGCCCATCTCGCCGAAACAGACGAGGTCGAGGTCTTTCGTCACCGCGCCGTAGCCGGCCGAGACGGCGGCGAGGAAGGCCTCGTCGTCCATCGCCGGCACTTGCGTGAAATCGCCGGTCGGACGATCGAGATCCAGCGGAATGACATCGAGTTCGGCGCCGGCGATGCGGGCGAGCTGGTTGATCGCGGCGCCGCCGCCGGCAAAATTCGCCACCATCTGTACGGTGACCTCCGACGGGAAGGCGGACACGCCCTGTGCGGTGACGCCGTGGTTGCCGGCAAAGACGAAGACTTTGACGCGGTCGAGCTGCGGCATGTCGCGGCCCTGCCAGCGGGCCAGCCAGGCCGCTATGGTTTCCAGCCGGCCCAGACTGCCTTGCGGCTTGGTCAGCGTGTCCTGGCGGCGGGCGACAGTATTTGCCGCGGCGTCGCTGCCCGCAGGCAGATCGAGGCAGGCCGCGCGCAGTTCATCAAGCGATTTGAAAGGCATGGGGGCAAAGTCTCCGAAACAGAATCAGGAAAGACAAACGGAAGCGACGAGCAGGATTGCGATTTCGCCAAGCTGCTGCAGGGCGCCGACCGTGTCGCCGGTCTGGCCGCCGATTTGGCTAAGGCAGAGCGCACGGAAGGCGGCAAACAACAGGCCGAGCAGGATAAGCGCGGCGACCGCGCCACCGAATCCTAGCGCCAGCAACGCGACGGCGCCGAGCATGGCACCGGCAATGGCGGTTTCGGCCGACACGGTGCCTGCATCGGCCGAGAGCCCGTCGCTGCGCGCCGCCGGCAACAGATGCATGAACGCGCCGAACAAGCTGCGCGAAGCGGCATGCGCGGCGATGAGAGCCAAGAACACGTAGACGGGGCTGGCGAATTCCGAAAGCACGCTCCAGCGCATCAGCAGCGAGATGCCGAGAGCGCAGGCGCCAAAGGCGCCGATGCGGCTGTCGCGCATGATCTCCAGTTTCTTGTCGCGCGTCTTGCCGCCGCCAAAACCGTCGGCGACATCCGAAAACCCATCCTCGTGCAGGCAGCCGGTGGCGAGCAAGGTTGCGGCAAGGGTCAGTGCCGCTGCCGGGCCGGCGGCAAGGCCGAGCCAAGTCCCGACCGCGTAAACCAAGGCACAGATCAGAGCGACGGCGAGGCCGGCGACCGGCGCTGCCCAGATCGCGTCGGCAAGGCTACGGCCGCGAAAATCTACGACCGGTACCGGCAGCCGGGTGAAGAACACGAGGCAGAGCGCGATATCATCGAGGATTTGCCGAGGCGAGGGGATCTGGAGTTTGAGCATGATCTATACCGAAAACCGGTTCCCACTTTTCGCTGACGCGGTCCTTCGGTTCGGGATCATGCTCTCGCCTCTCGCAATGGCATGGAAGAACGTGCCGCTGACATGGCCGCGCCGATAGCCGGAGGCGCCGAGCGGATTGCCCTGGCCATCAGCGAGGTCGGCCAGCGGTTCGTCATTGCCGGTCGCGGTCATCTGCGCATAGTGGAATTCATGGCCGCGGATCAGCGTGCCTTGGGCTCCCAGCGGGCAATCGGCCCGCAGCCGCGCCTCGCGGTAGCCGAGATTCATCTTCCGTTTGGCAAAGCTGGTCGAGTGACCGAGCAGGCCGAGCATCCTGTGCGTCTCGCCCGATGCATCCTCCAGCGCCTCGCCGAGCACCATGAAGCCGCCGCACTCGCCGTGCACCGGCCGTGTTGCGGAAAACGCTTCCATGCCGGCCCTGAAATTCGCAGCCGCCGCGAGGCGGCCGGCATGCAGCTCGGGATAGCCGCCGGGCAGCCAGCAGACATCGCAACTGTCGCTGGGCGCTTGGTCGGCGAGCGGCGAGAAGGGAATGATTTCCGCCCCGGCCTTGCGCCAATGCGTGGCGACATGTGGATAGAGGAAAGTGAAGGCGGCGTCCTGCGCCAATGCGATGCGCTGGCCGGGCGGCGGCAGCGCATCGCCGAAACTGCCCGATGCAGGCGCGAATGGCGCCGCCAGCGCCATGATAGCGTCGAGGTCGAGCGAGCGTTCGACCATGTCGGCCAGGCGGTCGAGATGCGCCATCAAATTCTCATATTCGCCGGCCTGAACGAGGCCGAGATGGCGCTCCGGCAGGTTTAGCGTCGGGTCGCGCAATATGGCACCGACCACCGGCAGACCGATTGCCTCGATGGCGTCGCTGCAGAGCCGGCGGTGGCGTTCGCTACCCAGCCGGTTGAGCACGACGCCGGCCATGCGCACATCGGGATCGTATGTAGCAAAACCCTTGGCGACGGCCGCCGCCGTGGTCGACTGCCCGGAGACGTCGAGTACCAGCAGCACCGGCAGGCCGTAGAGCCGGGCAAGGTCTGCGGCTGAGCCGGTGCGGCCCGGAGCAGCAGGAATGCCGTCGAACAGGCCCATCGCGCTTTCCAGGAAGACGAAATCGGCATCTTCAGTCGCGTCACCGGCCAGCGCGTTGAGCAACGCAGGCGGCATCGCCCAGCTGTCGAGATTGACGCCGGAAAGGCCTGTCGCGGCGGTGTGGAAGCCTGGATCGATATAGTCCGGCCCGGATTTGGCGCCGCGCACTTTAAGGCCGCGCCGGGCGAGCGCGCGCAGGATTCCGATGGTGACGCTGGTCTTGCCCGAACCAGAGCGCGGCGCGCCGATGATGATCGCGCGGGTCATGGCTCGCCCGCCAATGCCGCGCGCATCGCAACGATGCCGCCGACGACGATCAGCGCCGGTGAGGTCAACCCGGCTGCAGCCGCTTCCTCGGCGATGGTGGCGAGCGTGGCGACAACGATGCGCTCCTGCGGCGTCGTTGCGGCAACAATCACCGCGGCAGGCGTCGACGGCGCCAGCCCGCCCTCGAGCAGCGAGGCTGATATCAGCGGCAGATTGGCCATGCCCATGTAGACGACAACCGGCTGGCCGGTGCGGGCGATTGCCGCCCAGTCGAGGTCGTCATCGGTGCCGGCGGCGTGGCCGGTTGCCAGGATCACCGCCTTGTTGATGCCGCGCATGGTCGCCGGGATGCCGGCACCGGCAAGCGCGCTGAGGCCCGAGGTCAGGCCGGACAGGACACGGAACGGAATGTTCTCGCGCGCCAGCGCCAGCGCCTCTTCGCCGCCGCGACCGAAAATATAGGGGTCGCCGCCCTTCAGACGGACGACGCGCCGGCCCTCGCGCGCCAGCCGCACCAGCAAAGCGGTGATGTCGTCCTGCTTCATCGACGGCTGGCCGCCGCGCTTGCCGGCGTAGAAAAGCTCGGCACTCGCCGCCACTGCCACGACATCGGGAGACACCAGCGCGTCGTAAACGAGGGCATCGCACTGCCCAAGTGCCGCCAGCACTTCCAGCGTCAGGCAGCCGGGATCGCCGGGGCCGGCGCCGGCCAGCCAGACATGACCCGGCTCCAGCTGGCGCGGTTTGAAGTTCAGCCGGGCCAAAGCCTGTTCGATTGTGGTGTTTCCGCCTCTGTTTCCGGTGCCGTCGTTCACAGTCCATCCCGTCCGCGAAAACGCCGCTGGTAATGGGCGTCGTAAAGTGAACTCTCGCCAAAGCCTTCCGCTGCCAGCGAGCGGCCGACGAAGATGATCGCCGTGCGTTCCATCGGATCGGCGGCCAACTGCGCCTCGATGGTGGCCAGTGTGCCGGCCAGCACGCGCTCGTCCGGCCAGGAGGCGCGGAAGACGACCGCTACCGGGCAGTCGGCGCCATAGAATGGCGTCAGCTCGGCGACGACGCGGTCGATGGCGTGGATGGCAAGATGAATGGCCAGCGTCGCACCAGTGCGACCAAAACCGGCCAGGGTTTCGCCGGGCGGCATTTTTGACGCACGGCCGGAGATACGGGTCAGCACCAGGCTTTGGGCGACTTCGGGAATGGTCAGCTCGCGGCGAAGCGCTGCCGCGGCGGCGGCGAAAGAGGGCACGCCCGGCGTGAGCGTATAAGGGATGCCGTGCTTCTCCAGCCGGCGGATCTGCTCTGCGACGGCGCTCCACACCGAGAGATCACCGGAATGGAGGCGGGCGATATCTTGGCCGGCCTGGTGAGCTGCCAGGTACTCGGTCTCGATCTCGTCGAGCGACATCGGCGCGGTGTCGATCAATTTCGTGCCAGGCGCGCAGTGCTGCAACAGGTCCGGCGCGACGATCGAGCCGGCATAGAGGCAGACCGGGCAGCTTGCCAGCAGCCTGCTGCCGCGCAAGGTGATGAGGTCGGCCGCGCCAGGACCGGCGCCGATGAAATGGACCGTCATGCCGCGTCTCCGCTGATGGCGATGGCGCAGGTGACCGGGCCAAGCACAATGCGCGGCCCAAGCAGTTTCGCGTCTTTTCCGGCAGCGGCAAGCGCGGAGGCTTCGGAAACCGACGGCGTGCCAGCACGCTCCTGCGACAGGCTCGAGCGGCTGATTGCGCGCGACGACGCGGCCTTGAGCGCTTCGTCCTCGACAATGATCACGGGCAGGGCGAGCTCGCGCCCGGCAGAGAAGATTGCCCGCTCCTTCTGCTTCAGAGAAGCAGTTGCGAGCGCCGAAAGCGCCGTCATCGCCAGCCCGTGCGCTTCCAGCGCGGTTTCAATGACGGCAAGCACATCCCTTGCACTGACGCCCTTGCGGCTACCGATGCCCGCGACCATCATGGCTTGACCCAGCTCCATTGGGTGACCGGCATAGCTGGCCGCCAGGCTTGCATCGAGCCGACAGGTGACACGCGCGATAGCGCGATGCGGGTGAGATCGCCACCGAGCGCAGTGTGACGAGCGAGAAGCAGCGCCTCCATCTCCAGCGTCACCGCATTGGCAACCAGCCGGCCGCCAACGCGCAGCGCCTTGATGGCCGCGGCCAGCACGCCGGTATCGCTACCGCCGCCGCCGATGAAGATCGCATCGGGCGTGTCTAGCTTGGCAAGCGCCTTGGGTGCAGAGCCTTCGACCACGAGAAGGCCAGGCACGCCGCAGTGTGAAGCGTTGCGGTGGATGCGGGCGGCGCGGGCCGGATCGGCCTCGACGGCAATGGCGCGCATCGAGGGATGGGCCAGCATCCATTCGATGCCGACCGAACCGGAGCCGGCGCCGATATCCCACAGCAACTCGCCGCGCCTGGGGGCGAGGGCGGACAGGGTAATGGCGCGGATCTCGCGTTTGGTGATTTGGCCGTCATGCTCGAACAGATGATCGGCAAGGCCCGATGTCAGCGGCAAGATGCGTGCCTCCGAAGTTGAGTCAACTTCGATTGCCAGCACGTTGAGTGGATTGATCTTTTCAAGGTCGAAGGCGTCGGCTCGCGCCGAACGCAGCCTTTCGTTCGGGCCGCCCAGCGCCTCCAGGATTGTCAGCCGAGAAGGGCCGAAGTCGAGCTCGGTCAACAGGCGTGCAATCGCTGCCGGCGCATCGCCGTCCGAGGTCAGCGCGAGGATGCGGCTGCCGGGGTGAAGCAGCGGCCGGATCAGGTCGAGCGAGCGGCCGTGCAGCGAAATGGTCTCGATATCCTGCAGCGCCCAGCCGAGGCGGGCGGCAGCCAGCGACATGGCCGAAGGTGCGGGGATGACGCGCATCTCCTCCGCCGCCACCTTACGGGTGAGGGTGACGCCGACACCGTGGAAGAACGGATCGCCCGAGGCCAGCACGCAGACCTTTTTGCCCGCAAGCGCCAGCACGTCGCGCATCCCAGCATCGAAAGGGGTCGGCCAAGGGCGTGCTTCGCCTTTGGCGAAAGACGCGACAAGGGCAAGGTGACGCGTGCCGCCGAAGACGAATTCGGCCTCGGCGATCAACCGCTTGGCCTCGTCACCGAGACCCGCTACACCGTCCTCGCCGATGCCGACGATTGTTAGCCATCTTGAGTTGAGCTTGGCGCCGCGCGGACCCTCAGCAGGCATGATGACCCACCGCATTCTGATCCTCGGCGGAACAACCGAAGCCCGGCAACTGGCGGGAAAGCTGGCCGCGCGCACCGATGTGTCGCTCACGCTGTCGCTGGCCGGCCGCACTGAAAGCCCGGTGGCGCAGGGCGTGCCGACGAGGGTGGGTGGTTTCGGCGGCGCCCATGGGTTGACGGCATATCTCCGCGAGACCCGCATCGACTTGCTGGTCGATGCCACGCATCCCTATGCGGCTCAAATCTCCGCCAATGCCGCGGAGGCGGCGCACGAGGCCGGCGTGCCGATCATTGCGCTGAGGCGCCCAGGCTGGGAGCCAGCCGAAGGTGATCGATGGACGCTGGTCGACAGAGTTGTCGGCGCGGTGACGGCGCTGGGATCGGCTCCACGCTGTGTCTTCCTGGCGCTCGGACGGCAGGAGGTTGCCGCCTTCGAGGCCGCACCCCAGCATCACTATCTCATCCGCAGTGTCGATGCGGTCGAGCCAAGGCTTGCTGTGCCCGGTGCGACCTATCTCTTGGCGCGCGGGCCGTTTCGGGAGCCGGACGAACGTGCGCTGCTTCGGGAACAACATATCGAGGTCGTCGTGTCCAAGAACAGCGGCGGCGAGGCGACCTACGGCAAGATCGCCGCAGCGCGGGCGCTCGGCATCGAGGTGGTGATGATCCGCAGGCCGGCGCTGCCGGATGTCCCGTCGGCGGAAACGGTCGAAGCCCTTGCTGCGATGGTCAGTCATTGTCTTGGGCCCGCTGCCGAACGTGGCGTGTAGACCAGCGCCGGTTTTTCACCGCGCTTGATGATCCTGGTTTCCGGCGAGCCGATGATGATGCAGGTCGCCATGTCGGCCTTTGCCGCGTCGGCGTCCGCCAGCAGAAAAACCTCGATGCGCTCGTCGGGACGGCCGGCGGCGCGGCCGAAGACGACCGGCGTGGTGCCGGGCAGAATCGCTGTGAGGCATTCGAAGGCGCGGCCAAGCTGCCAGGGACGCGCCTTGCTGATTGGATTGTAAAGCGCGATGACGAAGCCGGCGCCGGCCGCCGCCAGCAGGCGCAGCTCAATCAGCTCCCATGGCTTCAGATTGTCAGACAGTGAGATGGCGCAGAAATCGTGGCCGAGCGGCGCGCCGATGCGGGCCGCGACGGCGAGCATTGCGGTGATGCCGGGCAGCATCGCCACGTCGACGGCGCGCCATTCGGCCGGGCCGGCCTCGATCGCCTCGCAGACGGCGGCCGCCATGGCAAAGACGCCAGGGTCGCCGCCCGAGACGACGGCGACATCGTGGCCTTGCGCAGCCTTTTTCAGCGCGTCGTTGGCGCGGGACAGCTCCTCACGATTATCAGAGGCGACGCGGGTCTGGTCCGGGCGCAGGTCGAGCCGGTCGAGATACGGCTTGTAGCCGTAGAAGAATTTTGCCTCCGCCACGGCGCGGCTCGCTTCCGGCGTCACCTGGTCGGCATTGCCGGGCCCAAGGCCGATGACGGTCAGGCGGCCGCTCATGCCCCGGACTCCACCAACGCTTCAGGGCGGCCGGACCAGCCGGCGACCAGCACGATGGCGAAGTAGGGCGCCTTGTCGTCCTGCTTGTCGGCCAGCCGCATCGAAACGCCGCCCGGCATGGTGCCGCGCTCGACATAGACGGCACGCGCCAGCTTGTCGGTCGCCTCCAGCGCGCGCCTGATCTTGGGCAGGTTGCGGCCAACCTTCATGATGACGGCGGCATCGGTGTCGGCGAGGCGGCGGGTCAGCTCGAATTCGCTCATCGTGCCCGGCAGCACGGTCAATACATCGTCGCCCTGGACGATCGGCGTTCCGGTGGCCGACCAGCAGCCGGACATGGCAGTGACGCCGGGAATGACCTCTGTTGGAAAGCGGTGCGCCAGCCTGACATGCAGGTGCATGTAGGAGCCGTAGAACAGCGGGTCGCCTTCCGAAAGCACCGCGACCATCCTGCCGGCGCTGAGATGCTCGGCGACCTTTTCGGCCGCCTCCTCGTAGAAATCCGCTATCTGCGACCGATAATCGCTGTGATCCTTGTCGATTTCGGTGGTGACGGGATAGAGCAGCGGCAACTCGATCAAATCAGGACGAAAATGGGCGCCGACGATGGCGCGCGCGTTGCTGTTGTTGCCGCGCTTGGCGAAATGCGCCACCACGTCGGCCTCGGCCAGCGCGCGCACGGCCTTGAGCGTCAGCAGCTCGGGGTCGCCGGGACCGGTGCCGACGCCGACAAGCCGGCCTTTTACAATCGCGTTCACAGGCCCGGCCTCGCCAATGCGTTGATTGCTGCGGCGGTCATGGCGCTGCCGCCCAGCCTGCCGCGCACGATGGCGTAGGGCACGCCATAGGAATTCTCGGCCAGCGCGTCCTTCGATTCGGCAGCACCGACGAAACCGACCGGCATGCCGATGATAACAGCCGGTTTGGGCGCACCGTCGCGCAGCCTTTCCAGCAGGTAGAAAAGTGCTGTCGGCGCATTGCCGATGGCGACGACCGAACCTGCCATGCGCTCGCCCCACAGGTCGATGGCCGCGGCCGAGCGGGTGTTGCCGATCCTTTTCGCGATGTCGGAGGTTTGCGGGTCGCGCAGCGTGCAGATCACCTCGTTGCCGGCCGGCAGCCGCGCGCGCGTCACACCGTGCGAGACCATCTCGGCGTCGCAGAAGATCGGCGCGCCGGCCGCCAGCGCCGTGCGCGCGGCGGCTACAAAATCCGCTGAAAAAACGAAGTGCCTGCTGGCCTCGACCTGTCCGCAGGCATGGATCATGCGAATGGCGACATCGGCCTCGGCGTTGGAAAACCGCGATAGGTCGGCCTCGGCACGAATGATGGCGAAGGAGCGCTCATAGATCGCCGTGCCGTCATGGATATAGTCGTAGGCGATGTGGGCGGGCATGCTCATTCCTGTCGGTAAGTTTCGATGATTTCGGCCGCGCCAAGCCTTGCCAGGCAAGTGGCGGCGGTTTCACCTCGAAGTCGTGTGCGGCGGATCGCTGCGGCAACGCGGCCAACGCCGCGCGCGGCGTCATAGCCTGGCCTGTATCCGGCAGGAAGGGCCTTCGCCGTCCCGTCCACGACAAGTCCGGCTCCATTATCGCCGCCGACCAGTGTCAGCGCCGCCGAGCCGGGATGCGCACAACCCTTGGCGCAGCCGGAAATGTGCAGCATGAAGGAGGAATCGAGGATGTCACCGTTTTCCGTAGCGATGGTCTCGGCGATGTCGCGGGTGGCGATCCGGCCGGAGGCGCAGGCCGGCGCACCGGGGCAGGCGGCGATCCTGGTGCGCGGATCGGTGGCGTTGGTTACGAAGCCAAGGGTGGCGGCGGCTTCCTGAAGTGAGTGGCAGGCGGTCGGGGAGAGGCCGACGAAAAGCAGCGCGCGTTGTGGCGCGAGTCGGATTTGGGTTGCGCCGAAGGTGATGGCGTGTCGCGTGAGGTCGATGAGCTTTTTCGCTGGCATGCTGCCGAAGGGCAGGCCGATGCCGAGAGCACGGCCATCTGTCAGATCGAAAATGCCAATGGGGAAGCGAGCCGGAACAGGAAGGCGCTCTACGGCGCCCCCCTCTGTCCTGCCGGACATCTCCCCCACTTGGGGGGAGATTGCGCCCTCATCTCCGCTTTCGCCAATCGCCAAAGATGCCGAGGGGGAGCCGCCGGCGAAGCTGCCGATCTCCCCCCAAGTGGGGGAGATGTCCGGCAGGACAGAGGGGGGCGCGAAGGAATGCCAGCTTGCGAGGGATATTAACTGCCTTTCCGTCAAATCCCGTGCATGGGCTTCGCGGCCTTTTTCGGCGATCATCCTGAGCATCGCGACTGCAATATCGCGCGCCGCATCGTCTTCCAGCGTAACGAGCGGCTTCGCATTCTGCCCATCACCCGCGACAGCCACCTGCCACTTGATTCCCGCATTGGTGCGCGTTGCGACGAGCCGCACGTCGGCGGTAACCGCATCCATTGTCAGCCGTCCGCCGCCGTCGACAATCACCGAGACCTTCGGGCCAAGGCGCTGTGCCAGCCCAGCTTCATCAATTGCCGCCCGAATCCGCTCCGCCAGCGGGCGCGGATCGACGATCTCCTTGGTGTCGAGCCCTGCCAGTGGACCGGTCTCGACCGGCACGCCGGTGCGCACGGCAATGCCAAGTGCATCGACCTCCACCGCCAGCAGCCGCGCGCTTGCCGGCGTCAGGCCGCGTATCTGCAGGCTGCCGCGTGCGGTCACTTCCATGATGCCGTTGCCGTGCCGCAAGGCGGATTCACCGAGTCCGATCAAGGATTTCGGCGAGAGTCCTCCAGCGACCGGGTTGAGCCGCACCAGAAGGCCGTCGCCGGTCTGCATCGGCGTCGACAAAGCGGGGCAGGCGCCGCGTCGGGAGAAGGCGTTCATGCCGCAACCTCCAGCGCCTGGACTTCGGCAATCAGTGTGGCGAGAGCGTCATCGATGGAATTGCGCAGCGGATGCCAGAGACCGCGCCGCCGTGCCGACAGCAAACGCTCGGCGATGACCTTCGCCGCCGCCGGATTCTCGCGCAGGATGAACGCCCGGACAATGGGGTCGCCGAGATAGGCGTCGTGCACGGCCTCGATCAGCGCGCCCGGTATGGCATAGGTGGTCTCGGCAAAGCCGACGAGACGGTCGACCGTCTCGGCGAACTCCGAGGCACCGCGCGGCCCGTGCCGCATCTGGCCGGCAATGAAGCGCGGGTTGACCGCGCGGGCGCGAACTACCCGAGATACCGCTTCTCCAACCGAGCGCGGCTTGGGTTTTTGCGGATCGGTGGTGTCGAGCACGATGACATCGGCGTTCTTGCCGAGTGCGGCAAGTGCTGCCGAAAAGCCGCCGATGAAGGCGACGTCGGCGGAGCCTTCGAGGATGTCGCGGCCGGGATCGTCGCCGGTATGGACGAGAAGGTCCGCCTCGGCGATACGATCCTCGAAGGCGCCGGGCGCCGAAATCCCTTCGCCCTCTGCGCCGCCATAGGCATGCGAGGTGGCGTCGAGGTAGGCGCGGCCGATTTCTTCGCGCGCGGCCCAGTCGCCGCTCGACAATAAATCCTCGACACCGGCGCCATAGGTGCCGGGCGAGGTGCCGAAAATGCGCGGGCTGATCTTCCCGTCAGCGCGGGTCCTTGCGGCGAGCGGGTTTTCGGACGCGTCCTCGTCGCGGGCGGCGACGGCATTGGCGGCAGCGTCGATCAGGGCGATCTGGGTCGGGAACATGTCGCGGAACAGGCCCGATATGCGCCAGGTGACGTCGACGCGCGGGCGGCCAAGCGTGGCCGGCGGCAGCACCTCGATGCCGGTGACACGCCCGGTGGCGGAATCCCATTGCGGCCGGCAGCCCATCAACGCCAGGCCTTGCGCGATCTCCTCGCCGCCGGTGCGCAGCGACGCCGAGCCCCACAGGTCGATGACCAGCGAGCGCGGCCAGTCGCCATGCGATTGCATATAGCTGCGCAAGACCTCGTCGGAGGCCGCCCTGCCGAGATCGAAGGATGTCGGCGTCGGCATGGTGCGTGGATCGGCGGTGAACAGATTACGGCCGGTCGGCAGCACATCGCGCCGGCCACGCGCGGGTGCACCGGCAGGTCCGGCAGCGACATGGCGGCCGTCGAGGGCGGCAAGCAGTGCTGCTTTTTCGGCTGTCGCGCTTTGCTCGCGCAGCGGATCGGCCTCGCCTTCCGGCGACCGGCCGTAGATGTGCAGGCCGTCCTTGATCGCGAAATCCTTGAGGTCGCAAAGCCAGGCGTCGATCCGGCGCAGCGCTTCGTCGGGCGCGTCGGTTCCGGCGACGCCGGCCTCGGAGGCGAAGCCGGTCTTCTGCGCCGTTTCGACGATCAACTTCGCCAGGCGGTCGCGGCGGCGGCGGTCGAGCCCATCGGCCTGGGCATATTCGTCGACCAGCCGTTCAAGCTGGTGCTGGTTCTCGTCGAGCCCGGCGCCGGTCAGCGGCGGCGGCAGATGGCCGAGGGTGACGGCGGCAATGCGCCGCTTGGCCTGCGCTGCCTCGCCGGGGTTGGAGACGATGAAGGGATAGATGACGGGCAAGGGGCCGGTGACGATCTCGGGAAAACAGGTTTCGCTGAGCGCAACGGTCTTGCCGGGCAGCCATTCCAGCGTGCCGTGGGCGCCGACATGGATGAGGGCATGGACACCGAGCGACTTGCGCAGCCAAAGACCGAAGGCGATCAGCGCATGACGGGGTGGCAATGTCGGGTCGTGATAGTCGGCGCGGCGATCGGCAGAACGCCCGCGATCGGGGGCGAGGGCTACAGTGATGTTGCCGAAGGTGGCGACGCGGAAGGGGAATTTTGCGGTGGTGGGCGCTTGAACACCCCCCTCTGTCCTGCCGGACATCTCCCCCTCAAGGGGGGAGATTGGCAGTTTTGCCGACGGCTTCCTCTTAACATCCTCGGTAATTGGCGAAAGCAGAGACGACAGCGCAATCTCCCCCCTTGAGGGGGAGATGTCCGGCAGGACAGAGGGGGGTGCCTCGTGCAAACCTGTCTCATCTTCCGCCTTCCCCCAAGCCGCCTCTACCGCAGCGATTGCCGCCGCAGGCAATTCCGTGGAGAAGGCCGGATAATCCTCCAACCTCAGCCCCTCGTCACCGCGCTCCAACTCATCCAGCAACGCGCGCGGCGTTTGCGGAATCCCTTCAACGGCGTAGCCCTGTTCCCTCAGGTCATGCAGCATGGCCAGCACGCTCGACGGCACGTCGAGGCCGACGGCGTAGCCGGTGCGGCCGGGGGCGCTCGGATAGTCGGGAATCAGGATGGCGAGCTTGCGCTGTCCGCGCGGCGTGCGCTGCAGGCGCACGAATGCTTCGACACGGTTCGCCACCTGCGCCACCCTATCTGGCTCCGGCCGGTTGGCGAAGGCGCGAAAAGCCAGCGCCGGGTCGGTTTCGCTCTCGCCTTTGAAGGAAATGGCGCCGGCGAGGATGCGGCCGTCGAGCTCGGGCAGCACGACATGCATGGCGAGGTCGGCGGGGGCGAGGCCGCGCTGGTTGTTTTGCCAGATGTCACGGCGTGTCGTCGCGACGATGACCTGGAACACCGGCACGCCGGCGCGGTCGAACAGGGTTTCAATGCCGGGCTCGGCACCGGAGGCGAAGGCCGTGGCGGTGATGATGGAAGCGGGCTTAAGCGTCGACAGCGCGGTTTCGACAAAGGCGAGCGATGCCGGGTCCTTGAGGCTCGAGACGAAGATGGAGACGGGGATCATGCCGCGCTGCCGTAGCGCTTCAACAAGCGCGTCGATTGGCGCGACATCAGCGGCAAGCAGCATCGAGCGATAGAAGAGAATTGGGATGATTGGCGCGCCGTCTCCCTCCCCCTCGAGGGGAGGGTGGCCCGCAGGGCCAGGTGGGGTCGTTGCGGCAGTGCTCGACGTTTTTTTCTGTTGGCGCGCGTCAGAGG